>CAYXCE010000009.1:0-13304 GCA_964463395.1 uncultured Pseudothermotoga sp. | reverse complement strand
GTGTTGCAAATAGTCGTACTTCTGTTCATATACGTGACTGTGGTCTATTGGTTGATCGAAGCGATGCCTGGAAGCTTTATGGATCAGTATCTTTTGAACCCAAAACTCACACCCGAGATCAGAGAGAATTTGAAACGCCAGTTTGGTTTCGACAAACCTGCTCACTTGAGATACCTGATTTACATGAAAAACTTCTTGATGTTGGACTTGGGAATATCTTTTTCTTACTTTCCAACGAAAGTCACCACTATCATCGCCGAAAGATTACCGAGAACTGTGTTTCTTTTCGTCACTTCCACGCTTGTCTCGTATGCACTCGGTTACAATCTGGGAAAGCGTGCCGCATGGAAGAGGAGTGGCACCCTCGATAAAACTACCACTTTCGTTGGCATCGTTTTTTGGACGATCTTTTTACCCCTCCTTGCGATCTTCAACATTTGGTTGTTCGGTGTCATCTTGAAGATATTACCTTTGAACCAGTTCATTGACCCGAACCTGTGGAAGGCAGCGCCGTTCTCCGCCCAGTCGGTATTCATCAAACTCCTCATGAATGCGCTTTTATTCTTGATCGTTTTGTTGATAGCCCTTCTGATATCGAGTAGATTCAAAACCATATCCGCCAAAAAGTTAATGTTGTACGTTTCAACGATCTCTACTATTGTGTTTTCAATCTTGATATGGATTCTCTCAGGCTATTCGATCTATGCTTGGGATATCATAAAGCACATGGTGCTTCCAGTCTTGACTCTCACCCTCTATTCGTTCGCGGGGAGCATGCTCGTCATGCGGGATACCATGTTGGACGTGATCAGGGAGGATTACATAACTACCGCCAAAGCGAAAGGTCTGCCTGACAACGTTGTTCGCGACAAGCACGCAGCGAGGAACGCTCTGTTGCCCTTAGTGACCAACTTCGTTATCAGTTTGGGTTTCACCGTGGGTGGAGGTATCATCACCGAGACGATGTTCTCGTGGCCAGGGATCGGACGTGCTTACTTGGAGGCCTTGAATACGCAAGATACGCCGTTGTTGATAGGGCTTTTGGTTTTCACGGGGATTTTCGTTTTGATTGCCCATCTTGTGGCTGATGTGCTTTATGCAGTTCTTGACCCACGCATCAGGTACTGAAGGAGTGATCTATCGTGACCGATTTGACCGTCGCAGAACCTCTGTGGAAGATAAGATTCAAACTTTGGTTGAGATCGCTCAAAACTGGTTGGGAATTGTTCAAAGAAAAGAAACTTGCACTGTTTGGCTTGGGTGTGATCATATTCTTTGCGATTTTTGGTTTGATGTATCCATTTTATCCTTGGTTGATGAAAAATCTCTTTTGGAAGGACGATCCTTTCACTTAACAAGCGTTCGTGCCTTACGATCCAATCGTGGGTTTTGATCCAGACATTTTGAGTCATCCATCACCACCTTCTCTGAGGCATCCACTTGGGACAGACCCACTCGGTAGGGATATCCTAGCCATGATCATGTACAGTACACCGAGAGAGTTCGTGCTCGGTATCACTGCGGCACTCATCACCGTGATCATAGGGACAGTTATAGGAGCGAGCGCAGCTTATTATGGTGGTGTGATAGATACATTTTTCATGAGGCTCGCCGATATCGTCATGTTGTTTCCCAGTCTGGCACTCTTGATGGTGCTCAGTGCCTTCATTGAGTTGACACTGTTCAGACTCGCCTTGATCATGGGTGTTCTTGCAGGGTTCGGGTCGATCACTTTGGTTCTCAAAGCCCAAGCTTTGACTGTGAAAGTCAGACCATTCATAGATGCAGCGAAATCAACGGGTGCGAGTGATGCCTACATCATATTCAGACACATCATCCCGAACATTCTGCCCCTCTCGTTCCTCTACATGATGTTCAACGTTACTGGTGCTATCTTCACCGAGGCCGTGTTGTCGTTCCTGGGGTTGGCAAACATACGCATGAGTTGGGGTGTCATCATACAGATCGCAGAGTCTTCGGGTTATCTCATGGGCGCAAGCATTGGTACGTACTGGTGGTTGTGGCTTCCTGCGGGTGTGTGCATCACTTTACTGTGTTCTTCGTTTTATTTCTTGGGTCGCGGCCTTGAAGAGATAGTCAACCCAAGGTTGAGGAAGAGGTGATCTTGGTGCTTTTGTCCGTGCGAGATCTGCGGATGTATTACAGGACTAAGATGGGGTATGTGAAAGCAGTTGACGGAATAAATTTCGATTTGGATCAAGGTGAAAGCTTAGGCATAGTTGGGGAGTCTGGTTGTGGCAAGACATCCATATCGATGACCATTTTGAGGTTACTCCCAGACAATGCGGAATTCAAGAGTGGAAGTGTGTTGTTTGATATGGGTAATGGGCCCATCGATTTGGTGAAATTGCCAGAATCTGAGATGAGAAAATACAGATGGCGCGGAATTTCGATGATATTCCAAGCCGCTATGAACTCTTTGAACCCAGTTTATAAAGTTGGTGAGCAGATCATAGAAGCCATCCAGAACCATTTTCCAGAGATGCCGGTTGATAAAGCGAGGGAAAAAGTCGCAGAGCTCTTCACACTCGTGGGCTTGGATCCATCACGCATGGATCAATATCCCCACCAGTACAGCGGGGGAATGAAACAGAGAGCCGTCATAGCGATGGCGCTCGCCTGCGATCCAAAGATCATCATCGCCGACGAACCTACAACGGCTTTGGACGTCATAGTACAAGATAGAATACTCAAGGAGATCAGGAAGATCCAGAAGAAACTCAACATGGCCATGATATATATATCCCACGACATTGCAGTGATAGCAGAGGTGAGCGATAAGATAGCCGTGATGTATGCCGGAAAATTCGTCGAACTTGCTGATTCAGTGACGATTTTTAAACGTCCCATGCATCCGTACACGTACGGTTTGATGCACGCATTTCCAAGTACTGTGGGTGAAAAAACTGAGTTGGTCACGATACCTGGGGAACCTCCGAACTTACTGAATCCACCGAAAGGTTGTCGTTTCGCTCCGAGGTGTCCGAAGGCCGACTCGGTTTGCCGAGAAATCGAGCCGGAGTACAAAGAGATAGAAAAAGGTCATTTCGTAGCGTGCCATCATCCCGTTCAACCAAAAGAGGTGGTGCAATTTTATGCAGAAGAATGATGTGGTGTTGAAGATAGAGAACCTTCGTAAGTATTTTCCAGCGGAGCGCAAGATCTTCGGCAGAATCAAGCATTTTGTTCATGCAGTAGACGATATAAGCTTTGAAATAAAGCGGAAAGAATCGCTCGCCCTCGTTGGTGAATCCGGTTGTGGTAAGACCACCACTGGCAGAGTTCTCGTCGGTTTAGAAGAACCGACATCTGGTAGGATCGTAGTCGAACAGGAAGACGTGACACCGTTGCTTTACGAAAATGAGTCAGCTGCAAAAAGGTACGTGTGGGAAACTTACGTCAAAAGATTTTCAGCGATGAGTGATGAACAGTTGAAGACTTTGACTGGCATCGATGCTATCTACGCACAGAGGTTCTTGGAACTTGGGAGAAACGAGACGAAGTTCGTCGATGAAATGCTTCAGAACAGGCGCGAGCGAGTTTGGCAGATGAGAAGAAGAATCCAGATGATCTTTCAAGATCCTTATGAATCCCTTAATCCGAGAATGACGATCTTCGATATCGTAGCAGAACCATTGAACATACATGGTATTGGGAATCTGAAGGAAAGAGAAGAAATGGTGGCGAAGATACTCGCCGATGTTGGTTTGACCCCTCCAGACACGTTCATGTTCCGTTTTCCCCACGAGCTTTCCGGTGGGCAAAGACAGCGCGTGGCAATAGCCAGAGCATTGATTTTGAATCCATCTTTCGTCGTTGCGGACGAGCCCACATCGATGCTCGATGTATCCATAAGAACGGGTGTCATGAAACTCATGATGAAACTCGCTGAAGAACATCAGATGAGTTATCTTTACATCACGCACGATCTTGCCGTCGCGAGGTACATGAGCAACGATATAGCCGTGATGTATTTGGGTAAGATAGTTGAAATGGGACCGACAGAGGAGGTTCTGAAGAACCCCCTCCATCCATACACGCAGGCGTTGCTTGCTGCAGTTCCAATACCAGATCCAGAAGTCAAGAGAGGCGAACCGAACATCAAAGGGACCGTTCCAAGGCCAATCGATCCACCTCCACGTTGCAGATTCTTTGACAGGTGTCCTTACGCAGTTGAGTTCTGCGAGAAGAACGACCATCCTCCTTTGAAGGAAGTCGCCCCGAAACACCTTGTGGCGTGTTATGTTGTCTCGGGAGAAGCGAATTGAGTTTTTCGGAATCGCTTTTTGGATCGCTTTGACCCTGGTGGTTCTGAACTACGCCGCCGGGGTTTTTGTCTATCGTGGTTATGCTCAAAGATTGTCCAGAGCCAAAGCGATTTGTAAGATCAGATTCTATGACAGGACCATTCATGGTTTCGTGTTCATCGAGGGTTTGGATGGTTTGGAAATTCATCCAGTGGACTATCAGGTCTATTTTCAAGATAAACGCGGAAGCGTTTTGAAGCTCATTTCAGATTCGATGTTCGGTCAACAAAAAGCGGAATTCGTCACCAATGCTTGGATGGGTTATGACAAGAAAGATTGGAAGGTTCAAGGTTACAGCAACGTGTTCATAAAATGGCTTTGGTTGAAGGTGAATCTTTATCTGCCCTTAGAGGTGATAGTCGAATGAAGAAGATGGTCTTTTTCACTTGTGTAATGATCTTAGTTTATCACGCTGCTGTGTTCGAGTTGCTTTTGAACAATTTTTCACCGATACCTGCAAGTGCAATCTGGTTGCTTTCTCTCTTGTTGGCTCTGAGAGTTGGTAACCAACTGAGACCTTTCTCCAAATCGCTGTTTGTTATGACATTTTCCTTCATTGTGGCAGGGGTTTTGAGCTACATCTTGATGGGCCATTACATGAAAGAGACTCTGCAGTTTGTGGTTCAGACTTTGACCATGAAGGCTGTTGCTGTCTCATTGCTCGTGTTTTTCACCACAACTGTTCTGTCGGCGTTTTTTGGATTCATGCTCAAACCAAGGAAGTAGAATACCAAGCATGTTGTTCAAAATGTGACAGACCACCGCGGAGAAAAGGCTTCCTGTTGAGAGTGTCGAATCGGCGAAGATGTAACCTGCAGCAAACCTGTAGATCAAATTGTAGAGTGAAAACGATTCGAATCTCGATATGACATTCAAAAAGTGGACGGCTGAAAAAATAGTCGCATTGATCAATGCGCTTGGAAGCAAACTCAGTAGAGTTCCTCTGAACAGAAGTTCCTCGGAAATTGGTATCAATAAACCGATCATCACCAGATTGCTCGCAGTCGGTCTGAATTCAATTCGAGTTGCCTTTGCTCCAAGAAATCTACCCACGAGCAATGTGAAAGTGAAAATCAAACCGAATGGGATGAACCCCTTCAAGTGTGGAGAAAAACCAAACTGAGGTCTCAAAATGTAAACCAAGGCTGCGTAAGTCATCTGCATTGTAGAAATACACAGGAGACGAAGATGGAACTTTACGAACCTACAGAAACTCTGTAAGATTAAAAAACCCGATATCAACGCTATACTCTCAACGAACTTCGACATACTTTTCTAGCACGTTCCTCACGGAGGTATTACATACGCCACAAGCCTGACACTCATCCCAACGACAATCCGATGTTGTTTCTGCCCTCAGTGCTTTCTCGAATTCACGAATGAGAAAATTTTTGTCAACTCCTGTGTCTATATGGTCCCAAGGCAACGGTTCATTCAGTGATCTAGCGCGTAGGTATTCTTCAACTTGTAGATTTGTTGCTTCGAAGGACCTCAACCATTTCTCAAAATCAAAAACATTTTCCCAACTGTCGAAGCATGCGTATCCCTGATATGCTCTCATCAATGCTGAAAAGACTCTCCTATCACCCCTCGACAGAACACCCTCTACAAGGCTCATGTTTGGATCGTGGAAGTTCACTTTCGCAAATTTCCTTGCTTGAAGTAGGATGCTTTTGGCGTGTTGAAAATATTCCAAGCTCGTTTGTTCGGCGAATTGAAAAGGTGTGTGTGATTTTGGAATGAAGGTCGCGATGGACAGAGTCACGTGATCGAAACCGATCCGTTTCGCAATCTTTGCCATAGATACTATTCCCTGTAGATCCTCATCCGTCTCAGTGGGGAGACCTATCATGAAATACAATTTGACTCTGCGCCATCCATTCTTTTTTGCAAGTTCAAGAGCTTTGACGAAATCTTCCTCAGATACGTTCTTGTTGATCACATTCCTGAGTCTTTGAGTACCAGCCTCCGGAGCAAAGGTTAAGCCGGTTCTTCTTGCGCCCCCTACGTTACTCGCTATGGTCACGCCAAATGCGTCAAGACGAGTCGATGGAATAGACACAGATATGACATTATTTTCTGAGAAATTCTTAAGTTCCTCGATTATCACTGATATATTCGAATGATCCGCACTCGAAAGTGAAAGAAGGCCTATTTCTTCATAACCTGTACAGAATAAAGCATCCACTATCTCGCTGAGAACAAGGTGTGATCTTTTCTCTCGCACGGGTCTATACACAAAACCCGCTTGACAGAATCTACAACCTCTCGTACAACCCCTCATGATCTCAACAGAGATTCTGTCGTGCACGAGCTGCATATGGGGTACAACTCTATTGATGAGTCTCATCTCGATGTTTGATTCAATCCTGCGCCGTATTTTCTCAGGAGTATCTGAAAGAGGTTTTGGTGGCGTTGAGTTATCGTAAAGCATCGGAACATACACACCTTCAATTTTCGAGAGGATTTTGAGTCTATCTTTTCTGTTCATACCTTTCGTTCCGATCAAACGTTCTGATATTTCTCGAACCACACTTTCTCCATCTCCGATTACCATCGCATCGAAGGCGGGAGCGATCGGCTCGGGATTCACGGTGCAAGGACCACCAGCCAAAACTATAGGATCTGAATCACTTCTTTCTTCTGCCAACGGGGGTACACCGGCGAGTTCAAGGGCGTGTAACACGTTAGTGTAAAGCAACTCGTGCTGCAACGAGATACCGAGTACATCTAAGTTCTTAACGGGCGTCTTCGATTCGAGAGTAAAAAGAGGTATGTTTCTTTTCCTCATGAGGTCCATCATATCGATCCAAGGCATGAAAACTCTTTCGGCCCAAACATACTCCATCTTGTTCAAAACGTCGTAAATGATTGCCATACCCAGGTTTGACATACCGACTTCGTAGATGTCTGGAAACAGTAAACCAACCCTGAGCTTGACTTTCGATGGATCTTTAAAGACCTGATTGTACTCACCGCCTATGTATCTTGCGGGCTTTTCAACGTCATTTAAGATGTCGTGGATTTCTCTCAGGATCATCTCTTCAGCTCCCAGTAATATTCTAAGATTTTCCTTGCCATTGGTGCAGCGGCTTCACCACCAGAGCCGGCGTTTTCAAGCAGTACAGTAATGACAACTTGAGGCTTATCAACAGGGCTAAAACCAGCGAACCAAGAATGAGGTCTTTGACCTGCTTTACCAATCTCTGCTGTCCCAGTTTTACCAGCCACTTTGAATCGAACGTCTTTGAAAGCCTGGTACGCTGTACCTTCATCAGAGGGGCCATCCCCATGTTCGACGACATCGACTAGAGCATTTGTGAGGAAAGACCAAGTTTCTGGTGCTATTTGAACTGTGAGCGATATCGATGGTTGCACTTGTTCGGTTGTTCGCGTGTTTGGTTCAAAAATCTGCAACAAAACATGAGGAGTATAACACGTTCCCTTGTTGGCTAAGGCGTTGAAGAAGTTCAGAATCTGTATGGGGGTCAGCAATATGAATCCCTGTCCTATACCACAAAGAATAGTATCACCGGGATACCAAGGTTCACGAAATCTTCTTTGCTTCCAAGCTGGGTCTGGAAATAAACCTTCAACCTCACCTGGTAGATCGATCCCAGTGGGGTGAGACACTTTGAATTTCTCAGCCCACGCTTTCATCTCCTCGATACCGAGCTTCAGTGCAAGTTGATAGAAAAACACGTTGCACGAAACTCTCAGGGCTTTTCGAAGGTCTGTCAATCCGTGGCCAGCTATATACCAGTCTTTGTAGACGCCAGCAACTGTACCAGCTGAAGTCCTGTACTCATAGTAACCTGGACAGTTCACGATCATGTCGTTTTGGTTGAACTGCTCTAAGTAAGCGACGGCGTATAGAGGTTTTATGACGGATCCCACTGGATACAACGCACTGATGGCTCGATTCAATAGAGGGGCTTGTGGATCACTTGCGAGTAAGTTCCATTCTCTTGGCTCGACACCTTGAGTTAAAATGTTCGGGTCAAAACTTGGATGGGATGCCAGTGCGAGGATCTCGCCATTCACCGACTGGACCAGGATTGTGCCTCTGCGGTTTGATCTTCTCAACAAGGTCTCTACATACTCTTGAAGCCTCGAGTCGATGGTGAGAACGAGATCGTTTCCAGGAAGTGGTGTTGATGTGAGTAACCTTCCGAGGATCTTTCCAGAGGGTGAGACGCTCACTAGCTCATAGCCGGGTTTACCTCTGAGCAAAGCATCGTATTGTTTTTCTACACCGGTCACACCGTTGCGTGAAGCGTCAACATAACCGACAACATGTGCGGCTGTACCTCTGTATTTCCGCACATATTTCTTTTCTATATAGACGCCAACTTGCTGTAGTTTAATCGCTTCAGCCTCCTTGACCTTCAGACGTCCACTCAAAATGAGCTCAATCTTTCTTTCTGAGCCAACGATTTTCTCAACTTCTTGGAAATCAGTCGCGAGTGTTGCGTGCGCTACCAATTCTTCTTCATCCCAAGCGAGTACTGCACCATCTCTGCTCAATATACGACCTCTCGGCGCTTCAATGCTCCTGACATGCACTCTGAGTGATTCAACATATTCTCTGTGAGATCTGTGCTGGATGACTTGTAAAATGAAAGCCCTGGTCATCAACACTGTGAATGGAACGACGAGGAGTGCTATGAGAAGAATTTCAGATCTTTTCAATTCTAACCCCCCAGAGGAGTGATGCTATCGATGTAACAACGATCACTCCAATCCAGTGACTACCCATGATTAGCCAAACGAAACAGAGGGATACTAAGTAAACGATGAAAGGAACGAAAGGCTTGAGAAAATAATCCCGCCAGAGGAGAAACGATCCATAGAGGGCTAGCAACACGATGTAAGCTATTCGTATGTTACCAAAGCACGCTATCGAATGCAGTGTGAGAACGATCATCATCCGAACAGCACTCAACTCAGATTCAAACCAGAGATATTCTAAGGCAAGGTAAAGAATTATGGATGGAAACAGATCAAAAAATGCACCATCGAGAATGAAACAAGCTATTCCAATCGAGATCAGAATCGAACTACGAAACCATCGGATTCTCAATACTCCCACTCTGGATCCACCTTGTTCATCAATTCACCGGACGAGATGTACTTCTCAAGGATCTCAAGAGTTTCGTTCATTAAACCTCTCGACGCTTCGAGACAGTATCCACCAACGTGTGGCGACATAACAACGTTGTACAGAACATTGAAAGGATATCTGCTCGGCAAAATGCACTCTTTTTCTGAACTGGGATACATATACCAAGTATCGATTGCCGCACCAGCGAGGATACCCTCTTTCAGCGCTTCAAAGAGAGCCTCTTCGTCTACCACCTCTCCACGCGACACGTTCACCAAAAACTTGTTTTTCATTCTGAACAGCCTTTCTCTGTTGAACAGACCTTTCGTTTCTCTCGTGAGGGGGACGGTGATGAAAATCACTTCGCTTTTCTCTATCGCCCAATCCAGGTCGGAGGTTATGTTATTTTCCACCTTTTGAGCAGTCCTTTTGACTGCAATTATTTCACAATCGAAGGGTTTCAACAGCTTGGCGAGTTCTTGGCCGATGTGTCCAAATCCCACGATACAAACGTGCTTACCGTGCAGGCTGATCCAGTGATCTTTTTCTCCTCCCCGAACGGAATAACCGTGCCAGATTCCATACCGAAGATCACGATCGTATTCCACAACGCGTCCAAGCAAGGACAAAGCGAGTGCGAGCGCTCTTTCCGCAACTGCAAAGGCGTTCGAATGACAATTGCACACATTTATCTTCTTCTCCCTGATGGCTTGCCAATCGAGTGCATTCACACCCGCCATGGGAACAACTATCAGACGCAAATTTCTCGCCTCGAAGATTTCTTCTCTTGACAGCCTTCCCGTCACAACAACTTCAGCCGTTTTCAGTAAAGATTTCGCCGCGGGGTTTTCAAAACGAGTTTCGAATGTTACGTGTGGATACTTTTTCCTCAACGCGTTGATCTTCTCCAGCCATTCTGGGTTCAACCTGTTCATGAATAGAATGAGCATGAAACCACCTCAAAGTTGTAACGACATTTCGTACTGTTCGAACAAAGGTTGGAAACCGACCTGTCTCGCGGCCAGATACAACGGATCATTCTCTGGAACGTTTCCCAGATAACAGATCCTTTTCTTTTCAACCTGACAAACGAAATTGGCCGATTGCTCGACCAATTCCGGATAAGAACAATCAAATTTGATGGGTGCACAATCCACAATGAACGCATTCTCTTCGCCTTTACCCCACACGACGTATCCTGAGAGATTTTGTCCGATTCTAGCCATTCTGTATCTGTCACCAGAAAGTAGTAGTGTGACGGGTTCCCTCTGCCAGTTTGGATGCCTGGGAAGCCTCACCATTGTTTCCAGCGCAAATTTGTGAATGGACCTTCTTTCAGTGCTGAGAAAATGCACTGAGGATTGCGGATTTGGGATTTCTTTCATCATGGAGATCAGTTTTCTTGTGACTCTAAATCCAAACTTTGAATAGAAATTGAATGCCCTTTCTTGTGTCGCAAGGACTTCGAGTACGACACTGGTCACACCTTTTTTCTTCAGTCCATCGAGGCTGAATGAGAGTATCTTTTCCGCCAAGCCTGTGCCTCTCTCTTCGCGCACCACACCCATAGAATCGATTCTTCCTCTATTTCTTCTAACGCAGCAGAGCACGAAACCGATAGGCTTTTCAGCTTTCAAAAAGACGTATGAGTCTGAGAGCGAAATGGAATTTTCCCTCACATCGAGGTTGAACGAGAACAAATCCCATCGGATAGGCAGAGGATAGTCTTGAAATATTTCGTTCACCAAGCTCAGAAATCGTAACGATGGGAAATCCGACACCTTAACTATCTCGTACATGCATTCACCCCATCAGACCGATATGTTGAAACCTCCTTCGGATTTTCGCTCCACGCTCGCAGACTTCATGGCGCTCCTCCAAGCTACCAACAGTTCTTCAAAATAACCGAGGATTTCTTCAATTTTCTTGATGTCTTTCTTGATGTTACCTTCCACGAGGGTTCTGTACATGTAGAGATAGAGTGATCTTAAAGATTGAGCAATTTGTCCACCTTTCTCCATGTCCAAAGAGGCATTCAGTTCCATCAGTATATCTTGCACTCTTTTAATTCTGTCGTTAGCTTCCAAGAAGAATTCTTTTTCGATGAGCTCTTTCGATTCTTTGAGGAGTTCGATTGACTTTTCGTATAACATTTCCACCAGCTTCGCTGGGCTGGCCGTCATTATGGCATTTTCTAGATAAAAATCCTTCATCAAGTTCTCACCTCCTTCAGTTTCATGAGAGCCTTCTCAAACAACGTCGTGTAGAACCTCATGACCTGTGGCATGTCGTTTTCCAAACAATCAGCTATCAATCCCATGTTCTGTTGTTCCAGGGCTTGAAGAAAATTCTTTAACTTCGCTATGACCATGGTATTGTCATCGATTTCTATCGGCACGATGGCTTGAACGCTTTGTCTGAGGTCGTCCAGAGCAGATATGGCATTAGATAAATCCTCAATGTCTTTGAATGCTTTAGGTTCGAGTTCCCTCACTCTTCCAGCCACGCTTGGTAGCAAATTAACAACAGTGTCTATGTAGTTTAGAACACTAGGTAACATATCTTCAAGATACTTCTGTGGTGTTACAAAGTCCATGACTATTTTTTCTCCGTCGTACAGAGGTTCAGATAACTTTTCGGAGAGTCTGTGGGTATCAACTTCTCGATCATCTATACTGATCTTCCTGAGTACCATCCCTTTCGGTGCCACTTGATCGTACAATTCTCCTAAATTCTTGAACTGATTCTCTGAGAAAACCAGTTCTTCCCCATTCAGAAGGATTTTCACCACAGTATCAACCCCTTTTCAACGAAAGAAGAGAAATCAACACCACCGTTTTGGCATCGATTATTTTTCCCTCTTTGCACATCTTCAGAGCTTCTTCTAAGGGTAATCTGACTGTCTCGAGTATCTCATCGGATTCGAGTTGTTGTTCCAATTGTATCAAGTCTTGAGCCAAGTACAAATGTATCTTTTCATTTGAGAAGCCAGGACTTGTGTATATGAAACCGAGATAAGAAAGCTTCCTGCTCACAAGTCCTGTCTCTTCTCGAAGTTCTCTGAGAGCACACATTTCTGCAGATTCACCCTGATCAAGTTTCCCAGCTGGTACTTCGAGTAATTCTTCACCAACGGGATACCTGAACTGCTTGACCAGCACGATATCGTTGTTTTCGAAGATAGGTAAAATCGCAACCGCCCCGGGGTGCAACACAACCTCTCTCGACGAAGTTCTACCATTCACAAGTTCCACT
This sequence comes from uncultured Pseudothermotoga sp., assembly GCA_964463395.1. Lineage (GTDB taxonomy): Bacteria > Thermotogota > Thermotogae > Thermotogales > DSM-5069 > Pseudothermotoga_A. The sequence continues at coordinate 617 of CAYXCE010000009.1, read as the reverse complement.
CGATCGACTTTGACGGTGATGATTCTACCAGTGAAAACTGTTTGACTTATGAGAGTCTTTTCCTTCAAGCATCTTCACTCCTGTACGGTGAGATTTTCCAATTCAACCGGCACCACATTCGATACACCATCCATCATTGCTATACCATGTAACACACTCGCAGCTTCCATGATCACTTTATTGTGCGTTATCACTATGAACTGTGTGCGGTCTTTGTTAGCCAGCAACAAGCGTTTGAACCTTTCCGCATTGAATTCATCCAGTGCTGCATCGATCTCGTCTAGTACGTAAAATGGGCTCGGGTTGACCTCCATGAGCGAGAACAAAAGAGCTATACCGACGAGTGATTTTTCCCCACCGGAGAGCAATTGAAGCTTCTGCATTCTTTTTCCAGGTTTCTTGAGAGATATCTCTAGGCCCGCTTCCAACAGATCCTTTCCCGCTTCCAATCGGATCTCACCTTCAGCTCCTGGGAAAAGTTGAGACACATAACGCGAAAAAGCAGCATTCACTTGCTCATAAACATCTAGGAAACGTTTCCTCGCCTCTTCGTCCGTTTTTTCTATGAGTTCTTCGATCTTCTTTTTCGATTCCTCCAGATCTTTTTTCTCTATCAC
>CAYXCE010000008.1:5351-13307 GCA_964463395.1 uncultured Pseudothermotoga sp. | reverse complement strand
CCCTTCTTGATCCCGCTGATCTTCGCCACGCTCATAGGGAACATGTCCTGGGCCATAGGCATGGAGATCGTGCTGGCCATCTTGGGAGTTTTGAATTTGGAAACGCCGATGATCGGAACGATGCTCTATTGGGCGATAAACTATCAATCGATTCTGCTGGGTTATTGGTGGTGGATCCTCACGCCTGTGACGACCAGCGTCTTTCTGTTCATCGCGCTGTACTTGTTGTCCGTGAGCATCAGCGAGTATCTCGATCCGAGGATGAGGATACAGAGGATAGGTAGAACATGAGGTGTTGCGGATGAGAACTCTGATCAAAGCCGAGAACGTGAGAGCCTATTATGTGCTCGAAATCTTTGGTAAGCAGAGGATCCTCAAGGCTGTCGATGGGGTCGATCTGAACATCACCGAAGGTCTGGTCCATGGAATCGCGGGTGAAAGCGGATGTGGAAAAACGACGCTGCTCAAGGTCCTGTTCGCCGCAGTTGAGCCACCCTTGAGGATGATGGGTGGAAAGGTTTATTACATGAACGACGGTGATGCAATCGATCTGTACTCGGTTGAAGAGAATGAAAGGAAGAAACTGAGATGGTCGTTCGCTTCTTACGTTCCACAGGGTTCGATGAGCGTGCTGAACCCGGTGTTGAAGATAAAAGATACCTTTAAAGATTTCATCTTCAGCCACACGAAGGGCAAGAGCAAGGTGGAAGCTTACGAGATCGCCAAAGAACATCTGAAAGAACTGGGCCTCCCTTTGAAGATTCTCAACGCTTATCCTCACCAGCTTTCCGGTGGTATGAGACAGAGGGTGACCATAGCGCTCGCCACCGTTTTGAAACCGAAGATCATCATTGCGGACGAACCGACTACGGCCTTGGATGTGGTCACACAGCGTGGAGTGATACAACTTTTGAAAGAGATACAGACTCGCCACGGTAGCTCACTGGTGCTCGTGACGCACGATATGGGTGTGCACGCCAACATATCCGACAGGATGAGTATCATGTACGCCGGTAAAGTGATAGAAGAGGCATCCACGCAGGATCTGTTCAATGAACCGAAGCACCCTTACACCAAGTATCTGATAGGTTCTCTGCCCAGGTTCGGCGACAAATCCAAAAGAGAGAGCCCGCCGGGAAGCCCTCCTTCACTGTTGAACTTGCCGACGGGTTGTGCTTTCCATCCGAGGTGCCCTTTCAAGATGGAAAAGTGTGAACGTGAAGAGCCTTCTCTTTTGAGCTTGAATGATTCTCACAGGGTTGCGTGCTGGCTTTTGGAGGGATCGTGATTGTCTGAGATCTTGAAGATCAAAAATTTGACGAAGATTTTCACCATAGGCAGCATTTTTTCAAGGACCAAGATAGTCGCCGTGAACGATGTGTCTTTTGAGGTGAGAGAATCTGAGATCTTCACGCTCGCGGGTGAGAGCGGTTGTGGAAAAACGACGATCGCGAAGATCTTGCTCGGTTTTGAGCATCCAACCTCTGGGACGATCGAGTACAGAGGTCGAAGAATAGACAATGCCAAATCCAGCGAGCGTTTCAAGTTGAGAAAAGAAATTCAAGCGATCTTTCAGAACCCTTTCTCGACGTTCAATCCATTGAGAAAGGTGGATCGATATTTCTTCGAGATGATCGAGAACTTCGGTATCGCGCGAGGAGAGAATGAAGCCGCGAAGATCATCGAGGAAAAACTGAAGGCCGTTGGAGTGTCTTATGAAGAATTCTGTGAGAAATATCCCAGCGAATTTTCTGGTGGACAACTTCAAAGGATCTCCATCGCCCGCGCTCTGCTCACCGATCCAGCCCTTCTCATCGCCGATGAGCCCGTTTCGATGGTGGACGCATCTTTGAGGATGTCGATAGTCAACTTGTTCAAAGACTTGCGTGACAGGTTCGGTCTGAGTGTTCTTTACATAACTCACGATCTCGCCACGGCTTATTATGTGAGTGACAGGATGGCGATCATGTTCCGTGGAGAGATCGTGGAACTTGGGCCGGCGGAGAGCGTGCTCGAAAAACCGAAGCATCCCTACACGCAGTTGTTGAGAGATTCTGTACCAGAACCAGATCCATCGAAGAGGTGGACTTCGAAGGTCAAACTCGCCGAACTCGATCATGAAGAGTATTTGAGGACGGGTTGCAAGTTCGCTGGAAGATGTTCCAAAGTGATGGACGTTTGCAAAAAAGAATCTCCGGGTTATTATGAAGTCGAAGATGTGAGTGTGAAATGTTTCTTGTACAGATGAAGGGGGTCGAAAAGGATGGAGCTTTACAAAAAGAAAGATGTTCCCATCGAGTTGAGGGCGAAGGATTTGCTTTCGAGGATGAACTTGGACGAGAAGGTCGCGCAACTCGGCTCGATCTGGGGTTATGAATTGCTCGACGAGGATGGGAATTTTTCAGAAAAGAGAGCGAAAGAGTTGTTGGAGCACGGTATAGGACAGATCACGAGGCCTGGTGGTGCGACGAACTTCGAGCCGGCCGACGTGGTGAAGTTCGTCAATCGAATCCAGAAATATCTTCTGGAAGAGACCAGGCTGGGAATACCTGCCATGATACACGAAGAGTGTTTGGCTGGCTACATGGGCCTGGGTGCGACGAATTTCCCACAAGCTATAGCCATGGCGAGCACGTGGGATCACGAATTGGTTCAAAGGGTCGCTCAGGCCATCGGTGAGGACGTCAGGAGGGTGGGGGCTCACCAAGGTTTGGCACCCGTGCTGGATGTGGTGAGGGATCCGAGGTGGGGAAGGACCGAAGAGAGCTTCGGCGAATCACCATACCTTGTGGCGCGCATGGGAGTCGCTTACATCGAAGGTCTTCAGAAGAGTGGCGTCGTTGCGACGGCGAAACACTACGTGGGATACAGTGCCTCCGAGGGTGGAAAGAACTGGGCTCCGACGAACATACCGCCCAGGGAACTCCGCGAAGTGTTCATGTTGCCGTTCGAAGCTGCGGTCAAACAGGCTGGGGTCCTTTCTGTGATGAACTCCTACAGTGAGATCGACGGTGTACCGTGTGCCAGCTCCAGAGAGCTCTTAACGAATGTGCTCAGAAAAGAATGGGGTTTCAAGGGGATCGTGGTTTCGGACTATTTCGCGATCGATATGTTGTGTCAATACCACAGACTCGCCAAAGACAAGGCTCAGGCGGCGATGTACGCGCTCGAAGCGGGGATAGATGTGGAGCTTCCGAAGATAGATTGCTACAAGGAACTGAAAAATCTCGTGCAGAACGGTCTGATATCCGAAAACTTGCTCGATGAGGCTGTTCTGCGTGTACTGATTATGAAATTCAAACTTGGACTGTTCGAAAATCCCTTTGTGGAAGAGATCGAATCTCTCACGAAACACTACGACGTGGCCTTGGAAGTTTCCAGAAAATCCATCGTGGTGCTGAAGAACGATGGAATACTGCCTCTGAAAAAAGGATCGAAGATCGCACTCGTCGGTCCAAATTCCAGAAATGTGCGTAACATGTTCGGTGATTACTCTTACTACACGCACATAAAAGCCTTGCTCGACACGGCGAGCGTTGGGTCCATCAACGCACCGAAGTTCAACTTGAAGAAGGTGGAAGAAATCGTTGAAAAAGAATTGAAGAGTTTCATGAGTGTCTACGATGCTCTCAAGGCGGAAGGTGTAGAAATCGAGTGGGCGGAAGGCTGCGGCGTGCTCGAAGGAACGGAAGAACAGATCAAAGAAGCCGTGAAGACGGCTGAAAAATGCGATGTGATCGTGGCTGTTTTGGGTGATAGATCTGGCCTCACGAAAGATTGTACTTCTGGTGAATCGAGGGACAGCGCGAATTTGAGATTGCCCGGGCTTCAGGAGAAACTGTTGTTGGAGCTTGCGAAGACTGACAAGCCCATAGTGTTGGTACTCGTCACGGGCAGGCCCTACGCGTTGGGCAACGTCGTGGGTAGGATCAGCGCTGTTGTTCAAGCATGGTTGTTGGGAGAGGCTGGTGCCCAAGCGATAGTCGATGTGCTGCTCGGCAAAGTGAATCCTTCTGGAAAATTGCCCATCAGTTTTCCGAGGAGTGCAGGACAGTTGCCCGTCTTCCACTACGTGAAACCTTCGGGTGGAAGATCACATTGGCACAAAGATTACGTGGACGAATCTGTGGAGCCTCTGTTCGCGTTCGGACATGGTCTGTCCTACACGAAGTTCGAGTACACGAATTTCGAATTGGAACCTTCGAAACTCTCCACGGGAGGAAAGATCTCTGTGAGAGTGGATGTGAAAAACGTTGGCGATAGAGAGGGTGATGAAATCGTTCAGCTGTACGTGGGAAGAGAGCACGCTTCGGTCACCAGACCCGTGAAGGAATTGAAAGGGTTCGCTCGAGTAAATCTCAAACCTGGCGAGATGAAAACTGTTGTGTTCAAGATAGACACGGACGTTCTTGCGTACTACAACAGGCGCATGGAACTGGTGGTGGAGCCTGGAGTTTACAGGTTCATGGTCGGTTCATCTTCTAGGGATATCAAGTTCGTGGCGGAAGTAGAACTGGTGGGAGAAGAGAGGAGATTGTCAACGCACAGGAAATTCTTCAGCGAAGTGGAGGTCTTTTGATTGGCTCAGTACGATCTCTCTCTGGAAGATTTGAAGAGATATCTTCCAGAAAGAAGGGAAGAACCAGATTTCGATGAATTCTGGCGAGAAACGATTGAAGAAACCAAAAAATATTTTGAACCACCGAAGTTCGAACTGATGAATTTCGATCTCGAGCTTCTCGACACGTACGACGTCACGTTCAGCGGATATCTCGGACAAAAGATCAAAGCGTGGCTGATCTTGCCAAAACACAGATCGGAAAAATTACCATGTGTTGTGGAATTCGTCGGTTACGGTGGTGGCAGAGGCTTTCCACACGACTGGTTGCTCTACGCTTGTGCAGGCTACGCACACTTCGTGATGGACACACGCGGTCAAGGTAGTGGCTGGCTCAAGGGTGATACGCCAGATTATGAATCGATCTCTGGGCCTCAGTATCCTGGTTTCGTGACGAGGGGAATACTCGAACCGAGGAGTTATTATTATCGAAGAGTCTTCAGCGACGCGGTGATGGCTGTCGAATCGATCCTGCATTTCGAACAGATCGATAGTTCGAAGATCGCCGTGGCGGGCACCAGCCAAGGCGGAGGCATCGCGCTGGCCGTGAGTGCCCTGTCGAAGAGGATGAAGGCGCTGGTCTGTGATGTGCCTTTCTTGTGCCATTTCGAAAGGGCGGTTCGACTCGTCGACACGATGCCTTATGCGGAGATAACTCGTTATTGCAAGATCCATCCGGATCACACAGAGCGTGTGTTCAGAACGCTCTCGTACTTCGATGGCGTGAACTTCGCTGTGCGTTCGAAAGTTCCCGCACTGTTCTCCGTTGCACTCATGGACGAGATATGTCCGCCTTCAACGGTGTTCGCAGCTTACAACCATTACGCCGGTGAGAAGCAGATCGAGGTCTATCACTACGCGGGACACGAAGGTGGGGGTTCACACCACGCACAAAAGAAATTAAAATTTCTAAAAAGAGTCTTCTCAAAGGAGGAGGAATGAGCCTTGAAGTACAACTCACCGTGGATCAAAGTGCTGAACAAGCGGAACATTTTGAAAGTGATACATGAAAATCATCCGATCTCCAGGGCGGAGATATCGAGCATCACTGGATTGACACCGAGCAGCGTGACGAGGATAACTAAAGAACTGATAGATGAGGGTTACATACGTGAAATCGGTACCGTGGGAAAAAATTCCCCTGGGAGGCGTCGAATCCTGCTCGATGTGCGCAACGATGCCTTTCTGAGCTTGGTTTTCGACGTTGGGGTGAACGTCACGACGTACGGTCTTGGCTATTTCGACGGTAGTGTGGCGCTGGGAGGATCCTTCGAAACGCCGAAAGATCCCGCAAAGTTCTTCGCAAGGGTGAGAGAAATATTCGATAAGTACGCCATAGATCACAACATCAGCCGTATTTCTTTTTCCATACCCGGTATGGTCAACATGGAAGAGAACAGGATACTGATGGCACCAAATTTGCGCTGGCAAGACGTTTCGATCCCGGAACTGCTCGAAGTGGATGTGCCCATACTCGCAGACAACGAGGCGAACCTCTCCATGATGGCCGAGAAGTACCACTCAGAGGATCTCAAAGAAGTGAAGGAAGCCGTGTTCATCGTGGTGAGGGAAGGTGTGGGAACGGGCGTTCTACTCGATGGGAAAGTGTACAGGGGACCGTCCTACACCGCAGGTGAGGCCGGACACATGACAGTCAATGTGCATTCCGATAGGCGTTGTCACTGCTCTAACAAAGGGTGCTGGGAGTTCTATGCATCGATAAACTGGGCCATAGAGCATTACGAGGGACAGCTTGAGGGGAAGAACGCCATAGAGAAGTTCGCCGCCCTGAAGAAGAAAAGTGACAGTCGAAAAGTTCTCGAAAAGCTTGCGGAGAACATAGCCGTCGGTATCGTAAACATCGTCAACATTTTGAACCCAAAGTTGGTGATCTTGGGTGGAGAGGTGCAGGACCTCGGCGAGTATTTCTACAAGATCATAGAGGAGGAAGTCAGTAGGAGAGCGTTGAAAGATGCCGCAAAAGGTCTCAAAATCAGGCCTTCGATCTTCGGCACGATAAGTTCGAACCTGGTTGGGGCGGCCGTGCTCGCCGTCGAGGACACCATAGAAAAAGTCGCTTGAGGTGATCTTTCATGGAATTGTTCGTCGGTTTGGACGTGGGTACCACCGGGATGAAGGGGATCTTGGTGGATGGTCTTGGAAGAGTTCATGCGATAGAGAGTGAAAAATTGAGCATGGTCACACCGAAACCTGGCTGGGCGGAGCAGAATCCTGAAGATTGGTGGTCGGCCGTCAAAAAAGTTTTGAGACGGTTGGCTGAACGCGCCAAAGAACTTAAAGGAAAGATCGTTTCCATATCCACCAGCGGGCAGATGCACAGTTTGGTCGCTCTGGATGAATCGTACAAGCCCATCTGCAACGCGATACTCTGGTGCGATCAACGTACGCATCAAGAATGTGAAGAAGCAACGCAAAAACTTTCAGGAGAAGACAAAGTGTTAGAGCTGGTTGGAAATCCCATCTTGCCAGGTTTCACACTGCCGAAAATACTCTGGTTGAAAAAACACGAGCCAGAGCTGTTCAAAAGAATCAGGAAGATATTACTTCCGAAAGATTTCACGAACTTCATGCTCACCGGTGAGTTCACCACGGAACATTCAGATGCCTCTGGTACGATGCTCTACAGTGTGGCGAATTCAGATTGGTGTGAAAGAGTGCTCGAAGCTTTTGAGATACCCAAGAGTTGGCTTCCAACTCTTTTGAAATCCAACGAAGTCGTTGGAGAGATGAAGAAGAGCGTGGCTGAAGAGTTGGGTTTCGAAGAGGAAGTCTTCGTGGTTGCGGGTGGAGCGGACAACGCGTGTGCCGCACTCGGAATAGGCGTGATAGAACCAGGCGATGTGATGGTGAGTCTTGGAACTTCTGGAACCGTCGTTGCACCTGTGGTGCACGGATCTTTCGATCCGAAAGGTAGGGTTCATTTCTTCGCACACACGGTGTTCGGCGTGAAGTACCACATGGGTGTCATGCTCACCGCCACATACTCCTTAGAATGGTTCAAAGAACGTTTTCTCGGCGAAGATTATGAAGAGATAAACGAAGAAGTGGCGAAAATTCCCATAGGTTCCAACGGTGTTTTGTTTTTACCCTATTTGAACGGAGAAAGAACCCCACACAGGGACCCTTATGCGCGGGGCGTGTTGTTCGGCCTATCTTCGTTCCACTCGAGATGGGACGTCGTTCGCGCGATATTCGAAGGTGTGGCGTTCGGTATCAAAGATTCCTTCAATATTTTGAGAGAACTGGGTGACAAGCTGGAGCGCATCAGGATCACTGGAGGAGGTTCGAAGAGCAAAGTTTGGAATCGAACGCTCGCA
>CAYXCE010000008.1:0-5341 GCA_964463395.1 uncultured Pseudothermotoga sp. | reverse complement strand
GGATGAGGGAGCTTCGTACGGTGCAGCCATGTTGGCGTGTTCTGGCTATACGAAACTGCCAGTGGAACAGATATCGAAGAGCTGGTTCAAACTCAAATCGATCATCTATCCCAACATGCAGGATCGAGAAACTTATGAGCAGATCTATGCGAGGTTCAAAAAATTGTACACTGTGCTGAAAGATATGTTCAGGGAGTGATAGATTGAAAAATGTTTTGTCTTACGCTTTTCTGCTATTGAACATGCTGCTCGCCTTTCACACCTTCTTCGAGGCTCAGAAGTTTTTCTACAACGTCTCTGTTCTGATCGGTATGAGTTTCGCTGCGATGAACCTCTCTTCGAAGATCTTTGCAATACTTTTTGGGGTGTTGACTCTAGGTCTCATAGTGTTCTTCGAGAGCCGTTACAGAAAGAAGTCCAACAACTTTAGAGGATTGCTGAAATACTTCTTCATCTTTTCTGGGTTTCAACTGTTGTTCCTCGCTGCCATCCAAGCACCTTTCTTCTTCACTCTGGGTTACAAACTGGGTTCGATCGAGTCGTTCAAATACTTCTTCAAACCGATAGTCGGTTCAACACTCGTGCTCGTCTCTTCAAAGTTTCACGAACGTTCCCAGGACCGTTGAGAGTGGGTACAGTTCATTTCTTCGGCAGAGTGGGTAGCACGTGTGGATCAACGATGGCCCAGTAAGCGTATTTGGCTTGATAATTCTTGTCGAACAACAGGGGCCAATCGTTCCTCCTTTGACTCTTCCAAGAATAATCGTCTTTCAATCCCCAGAAGGTCACGTTCTCTATGACATCGGTGTGTTTCTTGTACACATTGAACAGTTCTCTGTAAAAATGTGCCTGCTCCAATGCGAGTTCGTACGATAGATTTGGATAGTTCGACGTTTGATCTCTATAAACGCTCACATCGAGTTCTGTGATGTGTATCTTGATATCGGGGATAGATTTGAAGAGCTGAATGGTTCTTTCTATCTCGGTAATGTTGTTGAATATTGAAAGGTGTTGTTGCATACCTATACCGTGTATGGGCACTCCTTTCTCCTTCAAATCCTTCACGAGTTTGTAGATGAATTCACGCTTCCTCGGTTCGAACGTGTTGTAATCGTTGTAGAAGAGTAGTGCGTTCGGATCGGCTTCGTGTGCGAATCTGAAGGCCAGTTCTATGTATTCCGGACCTATGATTTGATACCACAGAGATCTTCTGTAACCGTCGGGTTGAGCGGGATCGATCGCTTCGTTCACCACGTCCCAAGCGTAGATCTTCCCTTTGAAATGCCCCACCACGTCGTGTATGTACTGTCTCATCCTTTCGATCATGGCATCTTTCGAGAGGAGTTTGCCAGTTTCGTCTCTGAAAAACCATTCCGGAGTTTGGCTGTGCCAAACCAACGTGTGTCCCCGAACGACTAAACCGTTCTCTTCGGCGAAGCGTACGTATTCGTCCGCTCTGAAAAAGCTGTATTTACCTACAGAGACGAGCAAACTTTCTGGTTTCATCTCGTTTTCCGCAGTTATGCTGTTGAAATGTTTACTGACGAGTTTCCTTTCGATTGGATTCATCAACACTCTGTACGGTAAAGCCACACCGACTCTGAAACAGTCCTTGAACACCTCTTTCAAAGATGGAATTTCCCACTCCGGTTCGATGGACATCACACTCTTGTCCACGATCACCACCTCGTCGATGTTGTATTCCAACGTGGGGTTTGGAGATTCGACGTAGAACGTGAGTTCCTCGACGTTCACGTTGGACATCACCGAGTACGAGCCCCTGATCTCGATCCATTTGCCAGGAGGAACGAGCCTCTGCCACACGATGGTGTCGTAGTTGGTTTTCTCATCGGTGCTGTACTTTCGCTGCATAGTGAGTGTGATGCGCTGATCTTCCCCACTGTTTTGATAAACCCACACCGTCAACTCGTAGGATTTACCGGGTTGAAGAACGTTCTTCACGTCGATTTGGGCGCCATGCCAGTTTTTCGTCCTACCCTGCACTTTGAGGGAACTTCCAGATGTCGCAGTAGAAACGTCGAGAACGAGGTCGACATCTTCGCCTCGAGGTTGCCAACCATCGAGAGAATCGTCGAACGAACTGTAGAGGACTGTTCCAGGATGGAGGACCTTCTCGATCGGCACAACACTCAAAAGATCGATGTAGTAATCGTGTTCATGGTTGCTCGGTGAGAGTATCAACAACGAAATGTTCTGAAAAGATCTTTCCGATGTGGTAAAGCGTGCACTGAGTTTTTTCCAAACGTTCGGCATAACTACTCTCTCTGTGAGAGTGATGCGCTGCTCCGTTTTCTCCGCTTTAAGAACGGCTATGATCCTGAACAACTCAGGATTTTTGGATCGATGAAAGACGTACATCGACACTTCGTGGTCGATCTTATCCGATTGCTGAAAAAATCGTGTCAGATCGATCCAACAGCCATCCTGAACTGACCGACGATCCATCACTCCGATTGAGCTTTGACCGTGAAACGACACGAGATTTGACAACGAGACAGTTGCCATCCCAAATTTTGAGAAAGGTTCTGTGGCCGATTCGAAAGAAAGGATCATTCCACCCGCTTGCACAGTCAGAACCAAGCTCAGCACCAGCAGGGTTGAAAGAACACGTTTCGCTCCCACGAAGATCCCCCCTGACTCTGAATTTCGGCCCAGCAGCAATGAAAAATCGAACACATCCATACGATATGATATCGCAATTGATTTAGCACGAAAAACGGTCTAAGTGGTTGAAAGAAGAAACCAGAATGAGTAATCGCGAGAAAAAAGGCGAAATCGCCGCACAATTCTGACCGATTCAGTTTAATCCGCGGTTTTCCCTCTTGACACATTTTTGACGTTCATGTCAAAATTATTCTTGCTGGCAAATAAAAAAAACTGGAGGCCAACACCATGTTGGTTTACATACTCAGAAGGTTACTGTTTGCTATCCCGCTACTCTTCCTCATAGCTGTGGTTTCGTTCATCATCATAGAACTTCCACCGGGAGATTATCTGACCGTTTATGTGATGAACCTGCGTCAGAGTGGAGAGCAGATAGACCAAGCCGCCTTGGATGTCTTGAGAGCTCGGTACGGTCTGGACAAGCCAGTGCTCGCCAGATTCTTCATATGGTTCACAGGTGTGCTCAGGGGAGATTTCGGATATTCCTTCATGTGGGAAAAACCCGTGAGTGAACTGATAGGTCCAAGATTGTGGTACACCGTGCTCATCTCTGTGCTCGCCACGGTGTTCGCATGGACGTTGGGTTTCCTGATCGGGGTGTATTCGGGTATCCGCCAATATTCAATAGGCGATTACGTTTTCACGGTGCTCGGTTACATCGGTTTGGCAACACCGAACTTCCTGCTGGCTTTGATACTTCTGTGGGCGGTCTTCGTGACTTTCGGCGTCAGTTTGGGAGGGCTGTTTTCACCAGAATACGCGAACGCACCGTGGAGCTGGGCGAAGTTCGTCGATCTGCTCAAGCACATCTGGCTCCCAGTCATCGTCATAGGCACGGGCAGCATGGCTGGCTTAATAAGAATATTGCGTGCCAACTTGCTCGACGAGCTGGAAAAGCCCTATGTGACGGCTGCCAAGGCGAGGGGAGTTCCAGAAAAAAAGCTCTACTGGAAGTATCCACTCCGCGTCGCAGTGATACCGTTCGCCAGCACCGCCGGTTGGGCCCTACCCGAGATCGTTTCCGGTGCCGTCGTCACCGGGATCGTTTTGAATTTGCCCACCGTTGGAGTCATACTGCTGGACGCTTTAAAATCACAGGATATGTACTTAGCGGGGAGTCTGGTCATGTTCCTGAGCATCTTCACCATCATAGGAACGATCATCTCTGACATCATTCTCGCGTGGCTCGATCCGCGAATAAGGTTCGAATGAGGTGCGTTGAATGGTTTCCAAAAAGAAGTTGACCGAGAAGGCTGAAGAAATTTACTTGGCGTCAGAGTGGAAATTGATGTGGTGGCGTTTCAAAAAGAACAAGCTCGCGATCTTTGGACTCGTTGTGCTCTTCGTTCTGTACGTGGTTGGCATATTCTGCGAGTTCTTCGCACCGTACAATCCAGAAAAGATCTACTCGGCGTACGTCTATGCGCCTCCACAGAGAATACATTTCTTTAAAGACGGAAAACTCACAAGGCCATTTGTTTACGGTTTCAAAGTCGAGCGCGATCCACAGACACTGAGAAGGATCTATAGAGAAGATCCAACCAAGGTGTATCCCATCAAATTCTTCGTGAAGGGCGATGAGTACAAGTTCTGGGGCGTGTGGAGAACCAACGTTCATTTCTTCGGTGTTGAGAGGGGCACGATGTTCTTACTCGGCACGGATCGCATGGGTCGAGACGTTCTGTCGCGTGTTTTGTACGGAGCGAGGATATCCACGACGATAGGTTTGGTGGGTGTATTCATAAGCATGGTCCTTGGAATACTCATCGGTGGTATCTCTGGCTATTACGGAGGTTGGGTGGACAACTTCGTCCAGAGAACCATAGAGTTCATAAGGAGTATACCTACAATCCCACTTTGGATGGCGCTGGCTGCCGCATTGCCCAGGTACTGGTCGCAGGTGAAGGTGTACTTCGGCATCACGGTGATACTCTCGCTGGTAGGCTGGACCGGTCTTGCGAGAGTCGTCAGGAGCAAATTCTTGGCTTTGAAAGAGGAAGACTACGTCGTAGCGGCGAGGCTCGCGGGCGCGAGTGAGTTCAGAGTGATATTCAAGCACATGCTCCCGGCCCTCACGAGTCACATGATCGCGTCCGTGACACTCGCGATACCGGGCATGATACTCGGTGAGACGGGTTTGAGTTTCTTGGGGCTCGGATTGAGATCTCCAGCGATCAGCTGGGGAGTGCTCCTTCAAGAGGCGCAGAACATACGGACCGTGGCCCTGTATCCCTGGTTGTTGTCACCTGCGTTCTTTGTCATCGTGACTGTGCTTTGCTTCAACTTCGTTGGGGATGGTTTGAGGGACGCAGCGGATCCTTACAAGAGTTGAGGGGAGAAACATGGAGAACGTTTTAGAAGTGAAGGGGCTCAGGACCTATTTTGAGCTGGTGGAAGGTACAGTGAAAGCCGTCGATGGGATCGATTTTCAACTGAGAAAAGGTGAAATTCTCGGGATCGTTGGAGAGTCTGGCTGTGGCAAGAGCGTCACGGCATTGTCCATCATGCGTATACTTCCAAAATCTGCGCGGATACGTGATGGACAGATTTTGTTTTGGGATGAAAAAGGTGTGCTCGATCTGGTGAAATTGGATGCGAACGGTGAAGAGATGAGAAAGATCAGGGGTAAAGACATCGCCATGATATTTCAAGAACC
>CAYXCE010000007.1:0-14936 GCA_964463395.1 uncultured Pseudothermotoga sp. | reverse complement strand
GATCTCCAGGCATGGCATTCAAAATGATGAAAACTATAAGCGAGATCAAAAAGAACACGGGGATGAGCTCTATTATCCTCACGATCAGATAACGTCTCATATTCTACCTCCGAAAACTTTGAGCATAATCGGCTGTATACAATCCGGCGAGGAGTTGAATCGCAACCAAATGCTTTATTGGGATCGCACGATAATTCAGGTTCTCATTCAGATATTTCATTTTCTCCTCGAAGGTCGAATCTATAAGGCACTTTCTTTCCATGAGTTGTTCATCTTTTTTGATTTCTAAAGCTTCGTTGTAAAGTCTTCGGAGCATTCCTAAAGTCAAGCAGTGATAAAAAACCGTCACGCACGTGTTGTCGAAGACTTCAGCTACCGTGGCTTCCCTCAAAAGCTGTCGGTCGGTCTCTATCCAGTTCTTCTCAGCTTCCAGATGTTTCGGCCCAGTTTCGATATAATTCTTCAATGTTTCGTAGAATGGAGAAGAGCTGACATCCACTTTACTCAGACAGAACTCGAAGTTCTCCTTGACGAACTCCAGGTTCTGCTTAGATCTCTCCCATGCGATGAGCCTCGCTTGTTTCCTGTCCATGCTTGTCAGCGAAGTATCCTCTATTCGAGGATCGTAGTAATACGGCACCTCACAGACCAAAGAAAACGTGTTCGCAACTCTACTCGCATATTCATCGGAACTTGCACCAGCTCTAATGATCGTGGCTGGATCGACATTGGAATGTTTTTCCAGATAATCGTACTCTTCAGTGATCGGAGAAAGTTTGTAGATGGCTTGAGCGAGGGCCTTCAAGTATGGTACCTCTGGTTCTCCCAAAGCGAGTGGAACTCCAAATCTGTGTGGGATCTGGTGGAAGATTTTATAAAGATTAGGAGCATCGTCTGAAATATAGTAATACTCACCGCCAAAGCCCGCATTGTGAAGTGAGTACATGAAAGAAGGTTTCTGTTCATCGATCAGTTTCATGAGCACTCGTGTTTCTGGAAGTGGATTATGGAAATGCAATGTTTTGTAATCCACAGGGAACGTCCATTCTACCTGAAGGTATCCTGGAGGTCTGTAAAAATGTTCAGCGTACGATCTGATCGATTGAGGATTCGAGAACCAACCTTCGTTCAACTTTGTTCCATCCGGGTCTATCACTTTCACGATGTACCAAGTGTAGTCGAAATGATTTCTCAGTTCTTCATTCGAAGCGAGTTCTTCAGAAAGAAAATCCAACATCATCGCTCCTATGGGTTCGTTGGGATGCGGACAACCAAACAGAAGAGTCGTTTTCGAACCTTTACCTATCTTGATGACTTTTATTGGGTGACCCTTTCTCGAGTGACCTCCCACGAGAACCTCGACCGTTCCAGGATAGCGCTTTGCAAGATCATCGGTGTGTTTGTCGAACTCGTCCACAGTGAAAAATCTTTTGTAATCTGGTATCTTTTCAACCAATTTCTCAAACACGAAACCTCCCCTTTCAAAAAAGGGGTGGCAAAAAGCCACCCCTCAGCGCTGCTCAGTATCGATGTACCAATTGTAGATGATCCATCCGAGGCCGCTGTCATACGTGGAGTTGAAGCTCTTTATGTACTTCTTGGCAAAGTGCGGTGTTGGGTCTGATATGAGCGGTAAAACTGGCAAATCGTTCGTCCAGAGCGCGAAGTGTTCTTCGTAGAGTTGCAACCTCTTCTTGGGATCTACCTCTTTGGCCATCAGTTGCATCAACTCATCGTTCTTTGGGTTCGACCAACCAGTGTAGTTGGTTCCACCCCAGTTGTTTTCCTTAGAAGGAATCATATCACTGCCCCAGTAGTTCAACGCCTCATCGCTCACGCCGTAACCCCAGCCGGTGAGCCACGCATCGAACTTACCCATGGGTGCTTCTTCCCAGATAACCAGGGCTGGTTTCAATTCTATCTTCATTGAGATTCCAACTTTTTTCAGCATGGCTTGGATGAGTTGTGCCATCAACTCTGTTTGTGGGTTACCTGCACCGGCGATCATGGTGAATTCGAATATCTTTCCATCTTTTTCGAGCAAACCTTGTCTGTTCTTTTTCCAGCCAGCTTCTGCGAGTAACTGCTCTGCCTTCTTAGGATCGTACGGATATTTCTTTATCTTGTCACTCTTCAGGGCATCTCTCATGATGTGAAGTTCGGTGATCCAAGTATCCATTATTTGCCCAAGCCCTTGAAAGACTATTTCGTTGAGCTGTTGCCTATCGATCGCATACAACATGGCTTGCCTAACTCTGATGTCCGAGAACAGCGGATGTGGTTTGGATAAATCGTTTGGATCTCTGAAATTTAAATCCAGCGTCCAGAGCGCCACATTAGGCGTGAAATAGACGTTGAAGATGTCACCTTTCTCTTTTTGAAGCTGTAGACTCTGTTGCAAGTTGAGCGTGTACCTTCCAAAATCGATCTCACCTTTGAGTGTGGATGCAAAAATCACATCTTGATCTGGGATGATCTTCATGACTATTCGATCTATGTTGGGTCTACCCATGTAGTAATCGTCGAAGGCTTCCAGAACTATGTACTGGCCTTCCACGTACTCCTTGAATTTGTAAGGGCCTGTCATGATTGGATTAAACATGACTTTTTGTACGAATTCATCCCACTTGCCAGTTGCCTTAGCCTTCTCGAAATCCTCTCTGAAAATGTGCTCAGGAAGTTGAAACCAACCGTAGTAGTACGCATACACGGACGAGCCGAGTTCCATGCCAGGTACTGGGTACGGCAAATGTATCGTGAACGTGTAGTCATCTATGATGTCCACACGTTGAACCAATTTCTCAAAATAGTTCGATGTGATGGGTGCTTCGGAAACCATCACTTCCCATTGGAATTTGGCATCGCGCGCGGTCACGGGGTGGCCATCGTGCCATTTCATACCCTTTCTCAGCTCAAATGTTATACTCACCGAACCGTCTGGATTGATCTTGATCAGTCCGTTCTCCAAGCTTGGGAGTCTTTTGATCATCCTCGGATGGTAAAAACCATAATCATCGGTACCTGTGTAACCGTCACCAATGATGTTACATATGGTCCAAGTCAAACCGGACGAGGTGAAGAGTGTGTTGAAACCTTTCGGGTTAGCTCCAACTGCCGTCGTTATAGTTCCTCCACGTTTTGGTGGATAAAGAGCCATATAGAAAGACTTAGCAGCTTCAGCCTTCGTGATGGGGGAAAACGGCTCGAGCAGATGTCCGTAGCGATAATCTAAAAGTTGCTTGTCACTCCTGAAGGCCAGTGTGAAAGCGCCGATCGCTTCTGGCGGGACTTTATCCTCATCGTTGGCCAACGTGCATATCTCTTTGAATTTCGCAGCTTCTTGCTCAAGACCAAGTATTTTCACCAAAGTCATGATGAAATCTTTTCTCAAAACAGGTTCCGAACCTTTCTTGATCAGGTTCTCCTTACCTGGAAACGCTTTCGCTATGACTGCGTGGAACTCATCGTAAGACAATGGTGAATCGTCTACTTTCTGTAGAATACCAAGTTTTTGAATCACAGGTGCTGCTTCCTGAAGACTGATTTGTGCGAGGACTACACAGACAAAAAGAGCAAGTCCTATGAGGAGCACTTTCTTCATGCTTTCACCCCCTGAGATTTGTTTGGATTAATTATAAGGACATAACACTTGAACTGTCAAGAAGACAAATATGAAAAACTACCCCTTTAAGCCACTACTCGTGAGTGATTTAACGAACAAGTCCTGAAGGAGGAAAAACAACAACAAGGTTGGAACCAATGCGACGATCGTTGCGGCCATGATGATACCCCAGTTGTTCGAGGATTCAGCGTTTATGATCATGTTGATCGCAACTTGAACAGTTTTCATTTTATCGTCCATAGCTACGATCATTGGCCATAGATACATGTTCCAAGCGTACGTGAAATTTATTATAGACGCACCCGCGAGCATGGGTCGAGACAATGGGATAACTATCTCCATCAGATACTGCATCGCGGTAGCACCGTCTATCATCGCAGCATCCTTGAATTCTTTCGGTATGGTCAGAAAGTGCTGTCTCAGCAGAAAAGTGTTCGTCGCACTGGCCATGAAGGGTAGTATCATTGCCCAGTAGGTATTGACCCAACCAAACTTGCTGATGATTTGAAACAGCGGAACGATCAGAACGATCTCAGCCGGTATGAAGAGCGTGGCGAGTAGAACGTAGAAAGACAATTTTGATCCTTTGAATTGGAAATTCGAATAAGCGTAAGCTGCCAAAGTACCAGTGATGAGTTTTCCAAAAGTTATCGAAACAGCTATTATCAGGCTGTTCAGCATCATTCTTGCGAATGGAACTATTTTGAAGGCCTGAAGGTAATTTTCAACGAAAAAGGCTCTCGGTAAGAATTTCGGTGGGTAAGAAAAAACGAACTCTGGAGGTTGAACACTCATCACCAACGCAAGGAGTATGGGTGCAAACATCGCAAGGCTTGCGATTATAAGGAGAAGTTCGTAGACAACGGTCGTGAGCAATTTCTTGCTAGAACGTTTCATCCTTCCCACCTCATTGATAGTGCACCCTCTGTTGAGCGTACCTGAAATAGATAAAAGTAACAATGACCATCATGGCGAACAATATCACATTCTGAGCTGCCGCAAGACCCATCCTTTGAAATCTGAAGCCGTCCATGTAGAGTTTGTAAATCAAATTTGTCGTATAACCTCCCGGGCCTCCTTTGGTCATGACATCTATGATCGCGAACGATTGAAAGGTGGCAGATATGATGCTCATTATGACCAAATAGAAAGTTATGGGTGAAACGAGCGGAAAGATCAACTTCCACGTTCTATACCATGCATTTGCACCATCTATGATGCTCGCTTCAACAAGTTCTGATGGTATATCCTGCAGCGCAGCCAAGTAGAAGATCACATTGAAAGGTAAGGTTTTCCACACCGAAGCGAAGATGAGTGCGTACGCTGCGTAAGGTCTGCTGGTCAACCAATTGGTCTGCACTCCAAAAAGAATTCTACTGAGATAGTTCACATGTCCAACGACAGGATTGAGTAAAAAACCCCACAACGCACCTGCGATCGCGTAAGAAACCGCATAGGGTGCAAAGATCAAGGTTCTATAAATTCTCGAACCAGGTACTTTCTGATCGAGAAGAAGGGCAAGAAAGAAGGACAAGAATATCGATACCACAACCGTGATAAGAGTGTAAATCACCGTGAAACGGAACGCACTGAGATAATCAGGATCCTGGAATAACGATATGTAATTTCTAAAGCCAACGAATATCTTTCTATTGCCAAAGACAGACACTCTCATGAAACTGTTCACGAACGATTCATAAGCTGGGAAATAAATGAAAAGAACAATAACTATGAAAGTTGGTAGAAGCAACAAATACGGCAACAGCTTTCGCACTCACATTACCCCCGAAGGGGCGGCACGAGGCCGCCCTCAGTTTAGAAGTATTCCTTGATAGCTTTGTTGGCGTTCTTTTCGGCCTCAGAAAGGGCTTGTTTAGGTGTCAAGGCACCAGAAATCATTTTTTCAGCAGCAGATTCGATCGCATCACGTACCTCTGGGAAAGCGCCGATTATGGCACCTTGCGTGTTGTAATTCTGCACACTTGTGAGCAGTTGAAGGAGGGCCGTTAGATGGTGTGGATTCTCAGCGTAATAACCTTGGACTTGAAGGGCATGTATCGCATCAACTCTGATGGGATAGTAGCCTGTAGCTTTGTGCCAGACGATCTGTGGACCAGGTTCTGCGAGGTACTTGACGAGTTTCCAAGCCGCCTCGACCTCCGCTTTGTTTTTCTGCTGAATGATCCACAAACTGCCACCACCAATGACGACCCCTCCGCGCTGAACACCGTCTGGTAATGGTAAGAAGGCTGTACCGAGCTCGAACCCCTGTTTCTTCGATTCACTCATGAGCAGTGCAACATCTGAAGTCGAAGAGATGAGCATGCCAACTGTTTGCGAGATGAACAACTGTCTTGCAGCGGTCCAATCAGCACGCTTTGTGTTGATCATGAGCCCTTCTTTGGTAAGCTTATCCCACAGTTCGAAGAATTTCAAACCAGCCTCGTTGTTGAAAACCACCTTGGTTGCTTTGCCGGTTCTTCCGTTGTTGTTGTCCACGAGTGGTTGATTCTGTAGAGCCATGTACTGTTCGAAGAACCAAGAATACAAAGGCCAAGTGATGCCAGTTCTAACTATGTTGCCTCTTTCATCCTTTTTCACTAGTTTTCTGCAAGCTTCGATGAGTTCGCTGAAAGTAGTCGGTGGGTTGTTTGGATCGAGTCCCACCTCTTTGAACAACGTTTTGTTGTAATAAAGCAAGGGCGTCGAAGTGTTCCAAGGCATCGAATAGAGTTTTCCACCGACACGGTAATAATTCAAAACTTGTGGTAAAAACAGCCCAACATCGAAGCTGGGATCTTTGTCAATGAAATCTTGCACTGGTACTATCACACCACTGTCGATCATCTTCTGTGTGCTGATCTCGTTCAACTGAACTACGTGTGGTGGTGTCCCCGCCTTGACAGCAGCTACGGTCTTTGCCAAGATTTCTTCGTAGCTGCCAACGTACTGTACCTCCACTTCGATGTCTGGATTCAGTTTCATGAAATCGTTCACCATATTCTGAATGACTTCGATGCGCCAACCACCCATCGCGTGCCAGAACTGAATTTTGACTTTCGCCATGGCAAGAACCGCCACAAAAGCCAGTAATAAAACCAAAAACTTTTTCATACCATCACACCTCCCCACGTTTATGGTACCAACTTTCTTTAAGAAAATTTCAAAAGTGAAAGGCCATACCTCTGTTCGAGATATGGCCTCTCCAACTCTCCGAGGTCATTTTACCACACTGCTCACATTTTGTCAACCCTGTAAGAACGTTGTGAATTTTTGATCTTTGAAACTCGGCTCTTCAAAATTTGTATGATCAAGCTAACAATTGATGCGCTCTTGACTTGATGTATTACTGTGTGGTAACCTATGTTACGTAGGGGTATCGGAATTTTTCAAAGAGAGCGAGGGAGAGGATGAACAACATCAAAGTGGCAATCGTTGGGATGGGAAACGTTGGAAAGCAAGTTTTGCAGGCGGTTAGAGACTCTCAAGATATGAACATCGTTGGTATTGTGGAACTTCCGGAGAGGATATCCCAGATCAGCAACCAAATCCCGGATTTACCTATAGTGAGCGATGTCGAAAAATTGGAGAAACCTGATGTTGCAATCCTTGCGGTAGACAGCCGTGCAGTGCCACACGTGGCACCAGATTACTTGCGTCGCGGAATAAACACCGTGGATGCTTACGATATTCACGGTGCTGAGGGTGCGTTGAGATTGAAGAAACATCTGAATGAAATAGCTAAGGAGAACAACAGCGTTGCCGTCATCTGTGCGGGTTGGGATCCAGGCACGGATTCGCTTGTCAGAGCGATCATGCAAATCATAGCGCCTAGAGGCATGACTTGGACCAATTTTGGTCCTGGCATGAGTATGGGACATACAGTTGCAGTGAAAAGAATCAAAGGTGTTAAAGATGCTGTCTCCATCACTTGTCCAAAAGGTATGGGTATGCACATGAGACTCGTTTATGTGGAGCTTGAGGATGGTTACGATTTTGCAGATGTAGCCAAAAAGATCGCTGAAGATCCGTATTTTTGTCACGATGAGGTTTACATCAACCAAGTGGACAGCGTGAAAGACTTGATCGACATGGGCCATTCTGTGAAAATAGAGAGGAAGGGAACGTCAGCCGGGGCGTGTAACCAGAAAATGGAGTACCGCATGTGGGTGAACAATCCTGCGGCAACAGCGCAGGTGATGGTTGCTGCTGCAAGGGCGAGCGTTAAACAGAAACCAGGTTGTTACACATTGTTGGAGATTCCATTGATAGACCTATTGTTCGGAGAAAAAGATGAATTGATCTGCAAAATTTTGTGATGTATGATCATCACCCAAGCTGAAGGGGGTGCTGTTATGAGGAAAATTTTACTTGTGGTACTGCTGGTGCTGGTTGTAACAACGTTCTTCGCACAGAAACCCAAGAAGGGCGGCATAATCTACGATTACTGGACCACAGACAGAATGACTTTCGACGCACAAGAAGACACAACATTGCAGACCTATGCCATGGCAAGGCTTTTGTTCAGCACGTTGGTGAGGTACAAGGGTGAAACGTTGGAACTTGAGCCAGAATTGCTGGCGAAGATGCCGGATATCTCAGCGGACGGAAGAGTTTACACTTTCGAATTGAAGAGAGGCATCAAGTTCCATGACGGAAAGACAGAGCTCACGAGCGATGACGTCAGGTTCACCATCGAAAGGATGTTGAGCCCAAAGGGCAGAGGAGCGAGCAAGTGGTTGTTCGAACCCATCCTCGGTGCCGACGAGTTCATGAAGGGCGAAACGACAACCTTGGAAGGTTTCAAGAAAATCGACGATTACAAATTCCAAATCATATTGAAAGAAGCCTATGCACCGTTCATTTACCATTTGGCTGTGCCGGGTGCATCGATCTATTCAGAAAAGCTCGTGAAAGCTGCGGGTGATAATTGGAAATTGAACCCAATCGGAACAGGTCCGTTCAGATTGAAGAGACACGTACCGAACACAGAGATCGTTTTCGAAAGAAATCCGTACTACTTTGAAAAAGATCTACCATACCTCGATGGCATAGTTTACAGGATCATCCCAGACTCGGCTACAGCGTTGATGGAGTTCGAGGCTGGTACTCTCGATGTCGTAACGATACCTGTCCTGGAGTACGATAGATTGAAGAAATCGGGCAAGTACAACATCATAGAGAAAGAAGCACTCAATACCTATTACTTCATCATGAACATGAGTGATCCGAAATGGTCCAACCCGATCTTGAGAAAAGCCATGGCATTAGCCATCAACAAAAAAGAACTCGCCGAGGCAGTGTTTGGACCGAGGGCGACCGTCGCCACGAGTTTCGTCACACCGGGTATTCCTGGTTCTTACCCGCTTGGCGAAGGTCCAGCTTACGATTACAATCCAGAAGAAGCGAAAAAATTGGTTGCACAGCTCGGTAACATAGGCAAAGTCACAGCCTGGCAGTGGGGTGGAGATACTCTCTCGCAACCCAACATCATCATACAGGCGATGGCGAAAGAGGTAGGTATAGATCTGGAAATCGTACCGATCGAAAGGGCTGCGTTCCGCCAAGCAAGGTCCGAAGGAAAAATTCCTGCAAACTACGGTAACTGGTGGGCCGATATACCAGACCCAGACAACTACATCGGCGTGTTCTTCGGTGAGGGCAACCAGATGTCCTCTGGTTACAACAACAAAGAAGTACAAGAAATGATCAAAAAAGCAAGGGTCGAAGTCGATCCAGAAAAGAGGGCACAGATGTATCGAGAAATCGAGTACAAGATCATCAGAGAAGATGTTGCCATCATACCTTTGTTCCACTTGAAGTACTTGCTGGCAACACAGAAGAATGTCTACGGCATCATCGTTCATCCAACGGGAATAACGGTTTATCTGTACGCCTACAAAGAATGAGATGTTGGGCGGGCGCTTGCTCGCCCTTTCGGGAGGAATAAGATAGTGCTTCAATACATCGTCCGACGCTTGATCTTCTCAATCCCCGTCATAATTGGTGTTACATTGATAACCTTCATTCTTTTGAATGTCGTCCCCGGGGATCCTGTTTTGGAAATGGTTGGAAAATATGCAGATCCAGAAACGATTCGGCAGATCAGAGAGCAGCTCGGTTTGAACGATCCTCTTGTCATCCAATACTTCAGATTCTTGTTCAATCTGATCCGAGGAGATCTGGGAAAATCTTTCAAGACGAACCTACCAGTGTCCAAGATGATCGCCGATACTTTTCCAACAACCTTGAAACTCGCACTGAGTTCTTATCTCGTGGCAATAGTGTTGGGAGTTTCGGTGGGAATAATTTCTGCCGTCAAACAGTATTCCCTCCTCGATCATTCCATGATGATCTTGGCACTCGCGGGAATCAGCGCTCCGGTGTTTTGGGTCGCCCTGATAGCGCAGTTGATTTTTGGCTTGAAACTCGGCTGGTTTCCCATATCCGGTTATTACAGCTTCAAACACATGATTCTTCCGGCGATCGTTTTAGGCACGAGGTTCGCTGCTTCAATCGCCCGCTATACGAGGAGTGCGCTTTTGGATGTGATAAGACAAGCTTCCATAAGAACTGCACGCGCCAAAGGACTTGCAGAAAGAAGGGTCATCTTTGTTCATGCACTGAAAAATGCCATGATCCCAGTCGTCACGATCCTCGGCATGCAGCTCAGCGGACTTCTCACCGGTTCTATCTTGACCGAAACGGTCTTCGCAATACCAGGGCTCGGTAGACTCTCCGTCTGGGCACTTTCAGAGAGAGATTTTCCATTGGTTCAGGGCACTGTAGTTTTCACGGCGATAGTTTACATTCTTGGCAATTTGATCGTCGATATATCCTACGCATTTTTGAACCCAAGAATAAGGCTCAAGTAGGAGGTAACTTCGAGTGAGTGCGAAGAAAGCCACCAGTCTTTATGCGGACGCTTTCAAAAGATTGAAGAGGAACAAACCAGCGATGTTCGGTTTGGCCTTCGTGATCTTCATCACGATAGTCGCCGTTTTTGCTCCTCTCCTTGCTCCGGCAGATCCAAACAAGATAGATCTTCAAAACCGTTTGAAACCCATGGGATCTCCATCGAGAATATGCAGAAACGGTGTTTACATGCTCGGCTCGGATGAATACGGTAGAGACATCCTTTCAAGGCTGATCTACGGTGCGAGGGTATCGTTGCTGGTCGGTGTGATAACGCAGCTCATAACGACG
Source organism: uncultured Pseudothermotoga sp. (assembly GCA_964463395.1). Lineage (GTDB taxonomy): Bacteria > Thermotogota > Thermotogae > Thermotogales > DSM-5069 > Pseudothermotoga_A. The sequence goes on along the minus strand of CAYXCE010000007.1, from coordinate 4,108 downwards.
GTCATAGGGATCGTCGTTGGAGCACTGGCGGGTTATTACGGTGGGGCCATAGACATGGTCATGATGAGGGTGGCAGATATGTTGTTCGCTTTTCCCGAACTGTTATTTTATATAGGAATGATGTTCGCCCTCGGCCCTGGTTTGACGAACATGTTCATTGCTCTATCCGTGATAGGATGGGCAGGCAAGGCCAGATTGGTCAGAAGCCAAGTTATTTCCTTGAAGGAAACGGAATTTGTAGAAGCTGCGAAAGCCCAGGGACTTTCAGATTTTCGAATCATCGTGAAACACATACTTCCCAACTGCATGGGACCGATCATCGTTTCCGTGTCGCTCGGAATACCTGGTTCGATCCTGGCTGAAGCCGGTCTTTCGTTCCTCGGACTTGGAATATTACCACCCACACCGAGTTGGGGCAACATGATAAGATCAGCGAGCGCTTATTTGAGGATCCAACCTTGGTATGCAGTGTGGCCTGGTCTTGTGCTCATGCTCGCCACGTTCTCTTTCAACCTCCTCGGTGATGGTTTGAGGGACGCACTCGATCCTAGGTTGAAACAGTGAAGGGAAGCGAGTAGAATGAAGAAGATAATCCTTAGTTGTTTGCTACTGATTTCCATAGTGCTTTTTGGGAGTGGTGTGACGGTGCAGTCTTTAGAGAGAGCGAGTAAGGAGATAGAACAGTTCAAGAAGGAATTCAAAATTGATCTGCGTGAGGTAGTTTTCGACGTCAAAGTAGGAAGTGAAGATGGGAAGCTCGCTGTTTTCGGAGAGATCTCGGATGGGAATTTGAAAAAAGCACTCGTCGAGAGGTTACGAAAGACGATAGATGTCGGGATCGAAGACAGAATAAAACTTTTACCAGACGAGTCCATAGGTGAAAAATTTTTCGCAATCGTGAAAGTCGATGTGGTAAATTTGATGGACGCACCAGGAAGGACTCTTCAAAAGAACGCCGTGACACAGGCTCGAATGGGAGACGTGCTGAGATTGCTCAAAAAACAAGGCGAATGGTTCTTAGTCCAGATGGAGGATTCTTACATCGGTTGGATCGATGGTTCAAAAATTGTGACCATGAGTGATGAAGAATTGAAAAACTATCTTTCTGGTCCATTCGCATTGATAGTTTCGAAATTTGCACAACTCTATCGGTCGCCGAACGAATCCGACTCGATCGATGAAAAAATTGCTCAAGGCTCGGTGATACCGTGCGTATCACAAAAAGAAGGTTGGCTGCTTTTGAGACTTCCAGATGGGAGAGAAATGTTTGTAAATTCCAACGATGCAAAAGCTTTTGAAAAACGAAGTGAAGTCTTTTCGGAAAAGAAAGATGCAGAATACATCATTAATCTAGCGAAACAACATCTTGGCCTTCCATATCTCTGGGCGGGAACAACTTCTTACGGCTTTGACTGCTCGGGCTTCACACAATTTTGTTTCAAAATGGCAGGTTATTTTCTGAGACGTGACGCCGATATGCAGTTCGAACAGGGTGAACCAGTGCCAGATCGAAAAGACCTCAAACCGGGCGATCTGGTCTTCTTTCAAACTTACAAGCCTGGGCCTTCGCACGTGGGCATCTACATAGGAGAAATGAAATACATCCATTCGGGTAGCAGGGGAGTTGCCATAAACAGTTTTGGCCCGAACGATCCAGATTATTCAGCAGACTTGGACAAAAAATACATTGGAGCAAGAAGGATAATACCTCAAAGGTGATCTACATGCGAGAGATCTTGCGTGTGGAAGATCTCACCGTGAAGTTTTTCACCAGTGATGGTGTGGTTCATGCGGTGGATCGTGCAAGTTTTTCTATCCAACAAGAAGAAGTTCTCGGTTTGGTTGGTGAATCTGGATGTGGAAAGTCCGTCACTTCATTGGCCATAATGAGGCTTTTGCCGATTCCACCCGCCAAGATCACCTCTGGCAAGATCTTCTTTGAAGGAAAAAACTTACTCGAACTTTCAGACAGTGACATGAGAAAGATCAGGGGAAACACGATTTCAATGATCTTCCAAGAGCCTATGACATCTTTAAACCCCGTGATCACCGTTGGGAAACAGATCGCAGAGGCGATCATTACCCATCAAAATGTGAGTGCGGAAGAAGCTAAACAGAAGACAATAGAATTGCTCAAATTGGTCGGCATCCCCAATCCAGAAAAGAGGTACAACGATTATCCTCACCAGTTGTCCGGCGGTATGAGACAACGTGCGATGATAGCCATGGCTCTGTCTTGCAATCCAAAACTTTTGATAGCAGATGAACCCACCACGGCCTTGGATGTTACCGTACAAGCTCAGATACTCGATCTCATTTCTCAACTGAAAGAAACGTTCGGGATGAGTGTGCTTCTCATAACGCACGACCTTGGAGTGATCGCTGAGATGTGCAACCGAGTCGTGGTGATGTATGCTGGCCAAATAGTGGAAGAAGCGCCATGTATAGAACTTTTCCAAGAACCACTCCATCCTTACACCGATGGTTTACTCAAGTCCATACCCAAATTGGAACCTGGTAAAAAGCCATTACACACAATAGAAGGCACTGTACCGAACGCGATGGATCTGCCACCCGGTTGCAGGTTTCATCCACGCTGTCCCTTCGCATTCGAATTGTGCAGAAAAAGGACTCCAAAATTGTTGAATGTGAACGAAAACAGGAAAGTGAGATGTTTCTTGAAAGGTTCTGAACCGGAGGATGTGGAGAAATGAGCGACGTGATCGTGGAAGTACAGAATCTCGTGAAATATTTTCCAGTGAGAGCGGGCATCTTTCAAAAAACGGTTGCACTGGTGAAGGCTGTCGATGATATCAGCTTTCAAATAAAAAAGGGCGAGACTTTCGGTTTGGTCGGTGAGAGTGGTTGTGGAAAAACAACGACGGGAAGATGTATCCTGCGCTTGGAGGAACCAACGAGTGGTAAGATCATCTTCAAAGGCTTTGAAATAACGAGATTGAATCAAAAAGAATTGAGAAAACTTAGACCGAAAATGCAGATCATTTTTCAAGATCCTTTCAGTTCACTCAATCCAAGATTGACCGTCAAAGAAATCATAGGTGAGGCGATGGTTTACCACGGTTTCGTCAAAAGCAGAGAAGTCGAAAATAGAGTCAAAGAACTCTTGGAGATGGTTGGACTCTCCGCCGAGCACATGTACAGATACCCCCACGAATTCTCGGGCGGTCAAAGACAAAGAATATGCATAGCACGGGCTCTATCAACGCAACCTGACTTGATCGTTTGTGACGAAGCAGTTTCCGCTCTCGATGTTTCAATACAGAGCCAGATACTCAAACTTTTAGAAAACCTTCAGGCAAAACTGGGAGTTGCTTACCTTTTCATCTCCCACGCATTGAACGTGGTGAAATACATCTCTCACAGGATCGGTGTGATGTACCTTGGAAAACTCGTCGAAGTGGCTGAAAGTGAAGAACTGTACTCGAATCCACTCCATCCTTACACGAAAGCGCTCATTTCCGCGGTTCCCGTGCCAAATCCAAAGGTGAAAAGACAGAAAATAATCCTTAAGGGTGACGTGCCGAGTCCCCTGAACCCACCAAAAGGTTGTAGGTTCGTCACCAGATGCCCCCAAGCCATGCCCGTTTGTGGTGAAGTAGAACCATGGATGGTTGAAGCTTCACCGAACCACTTCGTGGCGTGTCATTTGTATAAATTTTAGCCCGCACCTTAAATAACTCAACGAAAGTCGATTACAACTAAGTGTCACTCGTCATGGGTTCACCCGCTACCCAGGAATCTATATGATTTTTCTTTTAATTTCGAACATTGAAACATCAAGCGTAAGAACTGTAGAACTATAATATTAGCAACCATAAACTTTGCTGGGGGGTATGAACGTGGAAGGGACAGCGTGGTCTGTTTTACCTCCGCTTGTAGCGATTGTACTTTGTTTTGTGACAAAGAATGTTTTGCTCTCGCTGTTTTTGGGTATTTTCACAGGAGGATTACTCTTGAACAACTTCAACCCCATTTCTGGTATCACCTACTCGCTCGAAAAGATCATCGGTTCCATGGCGGACGAGTGGAACGCAAAACTGCTCTTGTTCAACTTGCTTATGGGCTCCGGTATAGCCTTCATTTGGCG
>CAYXCE010000006.1:0-14944 GCA_964463395.1 uncultured Pseudothermotoga sp. | reverse complement strand
GTTTGCGATGTTTTCAGTGATCTTGGTGAACGTTTGGTATGGAATACCCTTTTTCGCGATCATGCTGCTCGCGGCCATTCAATCCGTTCCGAGCGAACTTTATGAAGCTGCGGAGATGGACGGTGCGAGCTTTTGGAGAAAACTGTTCTCGATCACCTTACCTTACATACGTCCGACGATCTACAGCACGGTATTGCTCAGGATCATATGGGTGATGAACTTTCCAGACATCATCTACGGCATGACGCGTGGAGGTCCTGCAGGTGCAACGAACATACTATCTGTTCACATGATAAACATCGTTTACTACAGGAACAATTTTGGTCTCGCTTCGGCGCTCGGGATGATCATCACGTTGATTTTGACCCTCTTCGCTGTGGTTTACTTGACGCTCTTAGAGAGGGGTGAATTCGAACTGTGAAAAAGAAAAAGAAGGTGATGTTCACCGTTCTGAGAGCGATCGGTCTGACTGTATTCCTCCTGATGGCGCTTTTTCCGTTGGTTTGGATATTCCTCACCTCGATAAAACCGGCCACGGAGGTCTACACTTTCCCAGTGAAGTATCTTCCCTCGAGACCCACGTTTGAGGCCTACAGATATCTTTTCAGTTTTGCGAGGTTCAACATGTACTTCAAAAATTCTTTCTTAGTTGCGACCACTTCGGCTGCTCTATCGACATTCTTTTCACTCATGGCTGGTTACGTGTTGACGCGCGAAAGGTTCAGTTTGAGAACTTTTCTGATCCTACTGCTTTTCTTCGTACAGATGCTCCCAACTTATTTGATCATGATACCCCAATTCACGATGTTCTCGAGATTGAAACTCACCAACACACTCACCTCGGTCATCATAGTGTACACAGGTTTCGGATCGGCCTTCGGTACGATCATGGCCAGAGCATTTTTGAAGAACTTACCGAGGACGATCGAGGAAGCGGCGTTGATGGATGGTTGCAACAAGCTTCAGGTTTTATTCAAAGTGGTCGTTCCTCTACTGCTCCCTGGGATTGGTTCGATCTTCAGTTTTTGCTTCGTCAACAGTTGGAACGAGGTTTTCACCGCCGTCTTGTTCTTACACACCGATCGCAAGATGACGGTACCCGTGGCGTTGTACTCTTTCGTGTCGAAGGCAGGAATTCAGTGGAACGTGATGGCTGCAGGTATAGTGGTGGCACTGCTTCCAACCATCGTGGTTTTTGCTCTGGCACAGAAGTACATCGTTGAAGGGTTGACTCAAGGGGCCCTGAAGGCTTGAAAACTGGTATCATATCGGTGAGCAAGACGAACGATTGGAGGTGCGATGATGAAACTTCTCTTCAAAAATGCGACGGTCTTTCCCGTAACGTCAAAACCCTTCGTTGGGGATGTCCTCGTCGAGGATGGAAAGATCAGCAAGGTGGGGAATATCAAACCAACTCGTTCTCATGAAGTGATCGATCTCACAGGTAAATTTTTATTGCCCGGATTCATCGATGCGCACGCACACATTGGTCTCTATCCTGAAGGGCTCGGTCCGACCGAGAGTGAAGGTAACGAAATGACCGATCCTGTGACTGCACACCTTCAAGCGATCGATGCTTTTTATCCTGAGGACGAATCGATCAAGAAGGCACTCTCGGGTGGTGTCACGTCGGCTTTTGTCGTGATGGGTAGTGCGAACCCCGTAGGAGGACTTGGTTTCATCGCCAAGTTCAAAGGAAGAACGGCGCTCGAAATGTGCTTGATCAATCCCGCTGGTGTGAAGATGGCACTCGGAGAAAATCCAAAGAGGGTTTACTCCGAGAAGAAAACGATGCCGACCACGAGGATGGGCACGGCAGGGATCATCAGAACTTTCTTGCTCAAATCGGAAGACTATATGAAGAAGAAAGAGCAAGCGATGAGAGAGGGTAAACAATTCACTGAGAGAGATCCAAAGTACGAGGTCGGAGAGAAGCTTCTCAAGAGAGAACTCCCTGCCAGAGTACACGCACACCGCGTGGACGACATCGCCACTGCCATTCGAATCGCAGAGGAGTTCAATTTGAAGATCGTGCTGGAGCATTGCACTGAGGGTTATAGACTCGCTGATCTTCTTGCCAGCAAGAAGGTGCCAGTGGTCGCAGGACCTCTAATGACTTTTGCAACCAAATTGGAGTTGCGTTATATGACCATGGAAGCACTCAGGATTCTCGTTCAAAAAGGGGTCTTAGTGGCCCTCATGTGTGATCATCCCGTGATACCTTTGGAATTCGCTTCGGTGCAAGCGGCGGCTGCGATGCGTTATGGTGTGAAAGAAGAAGAGCTTTTGAAGATGCTCACGATAAATCCAGCGAAGATCCTTGGACTCGAAGATAGGTTGGGCTCGATCGAGGTTGGTAAAGATGCGGACCTCGTGGTGTGGTCTGGCCATCCTTTCAATATGAAGTCCGCCGTCGAGCAGGTGTACATAGACGGCGAGCTCGTTTACAAAAAATGAAAGAGGCGGTTCATCCGCCTCTTTTCACAGCGTCGATTATGGTGTCCAACAGTTTCAAGCTCACTTCGTGATCGGGCAGTGAGACGATCAAAGTTTGGTTCCTGATACCCACAGTTGGAGATGTGAGCATGCATTCCGGACAGTTCCCTGCTATGAATTGACACAGATAAGTTTCTAAAGTGTAGATTCTACCATCGGCGATTCTCTTTACTGCTATGCTCGAAACAGCTCTCGTTTTGACTCCGACACCCCCCAAGACGACCACCAGTTCAACGTTCCCACGAGCGTGCTCGAAAAGCAACTCGGTCAGTTTGTCCACGTTGGCCTCAGTTTCTGCGAAGCACGCGTCGATATGGTGCTCATCGAACCAGGCTTGAACTCTTTCTCTGAATCCTGGGCCGCTGTCGACGAAGATACAGACTATCATGGTTTATCCCTCACTTCCAGGGATCATATTCCCCAATTAAGAACTTATCGATCCACTCTGCAGCCCTCTTACCTGCGCCCATGGCCTCGATGACCGTTGCCGCACCGGTGACTATGTCTCCCCCTGCAAAGACTTTCTTCATGCTCGTGGCGCAGGTGTTTTCATCCACAACGATATAACCATATTTGTTGAGCTTCAATCCATCGAACTGGCCCAGAAGGAACCTGTTCGCTTCCGTTCCGATCGCCTCTATCACGGTGTCTGCTTCGAGGATGAACCTGCTGTCCTCTATGGGTATCGGCCTTCTCCTACCAGATTCGTCCGGCTCTCCGAGCATCATCGAGATGCATTCGACACCAACCACTTCACCCTTCTCGTTTCCGATGTATCTTATGGGTTGAGTGAGCCAATAGAAACGTATGCCCTCTTCCACCGCATGGAGGTACTCCTCGCGCCGTGCAGGCATCTCCTGCTCGGTCCTCCTGTAGACCACGGTGACACTCTCCGCACCGAGTCTGAGGGCACTCCTGGCAGCATCCATTGCGACATTCCCACCACCAACGACGATAACTTTTTTACCTCTGCGGACCGGCGTGTCATATTCTGGAAAGAGGTAAGCTTTCATCAGGTTCACGCGCGTGAGGAACTCGTTCGCCGAGTACACACCGTTGAGGTTCGTACCCTCTATACCCATGAACTTGGGCGTACCAGCCCCAACACCTATGAAGATGGCATCGTACTCTCGCAAGAGATCCTTCACAGGTATCGCCCTTCCGATAGGCATGTTCAAAAATATTTGAACTGAGAGAGACTTGACGTAGTTCACTTCTCTTTCAACGATAGCCTTTGGGAGTCTGAACTCTGGTATTCCATATACCAAGACTCCTCCGGGTTTGTGAAGCGTCTCGAAGATGTGGACCTCGTAACCTCTTTTGGCCAAATCGGCGGCGACCGTGAGGCCAGCCGGCCCAGAGCCAACGACGGCGATCTTCTTGTGTTTGGCTGGAGCCACATCAACTTTTGATTCGATAGAATGCCGTGCTTCCCAGTCTGCAGCGAATCTTTCGAGTCTACCTATGGCCACAGGCTCTGAGTTCGGTATCTTACCGACCACGCACTTCGCCTCGCACTGCGTTTCTTGTGGACACACCCTACCGCATATCGCTGGAAGGTTGTTGTACATTTTCAAAATTCTGGCCGCCTCGGCGAAGTTCCTCTCCTTTATCTTCCTTATGAATCCTGGTATGTCTATCTCCACGGGACAGCCACTCACGCAGGGTTTAGCGGGACACTGTAGACACCTGTTGGCTTCTGCCACCGCTTCTTCCTCGTCGTAACCGTAGGGTACTTCGAAGAAATTTTTGATCCTCTCTTCGGGTTCCTGTTCTCTCATCGGGATTTTTCTAGGTGAAGGTTTCACAGCCACGAAAGATCACCCACTTTTTCCACAAAGAGTTTTAAACTCTCTTCTTCCTCTCTTCTGTATTGAGACAATCTCTTCAAGAGTTCGTCCCAATCGACATGATTTCCTTCAAATTCAGGTCCATCCACGCAAGCGAACTTGATTTTACCGTCGACGGTCACCCTGCACGCGCCACACATACCTGTTCCGTCGACCATGATAGGATTGAGTGAAACCCATATCTTCACACCGTGTTCTTTAGCCTTCAGGCTGCAGAACTTCATCATGATCGTTGGCCCAATCGCCCATGCAACATCTATTTTCACCTTTTCAAAAAACAACTGCATGCCATCCGTGACGACACCTTTGATACCGAAAGATCCATCGTCTGTAGTGACGATCAATTCGTCCGCGAGCTTCGAAAATTCTTCGAGCATGATCACATACTCCCTGCTCCGTCCGCCAAGCACAACGTAAAGTTTGTTTCCATGCCCCTTCAAAGCTTCCGCGATGGGTAAAAGCGTGGCGATGCCGACACCTCCACCGACGAGCATCACATTTCCATAGAGATCTATCTCGCTCGGTTTCCCCAGTGGACCAACCACATCCATGATTCGATCGCCCTCTTGGGCCAAACACAGTTCGTACGTGCTCTTACCGACTGCCCTAACCACGGCTCGAAAGCAGTCTCCTTCTTTACCCGCGATGGTTATGGGTATGCGTTCCGCCCTCTCGTGTAGTTTCAGTATCACGAACTGACCTGGTTGTGCATATTTAACTATTTGGGGGTTTTCAATGAGAAATTCGTACACACTAGATGCAAGTTTACGCTTTTTTCTTACCACGTTCATGTTCTCACCTCACATTAAATGGCCCGTACGTTGTGTTTCATAATAACGTAACAAGTTTGGTTTAGCATCAAGCTTGGATAGCCCCCCTATCCCCCCTTGGATGGAACCAAGAAACGACAGAGGGCCTGCTCCCCGCAGGCCCTCTGTCTATCTTGGAATGTAGAGAGAAAAATCCCTCTCGAGATTTTCAACCCTCGCATCCTTCCATATGACAACCTTGGTGGGATGCCTCGTGGTTCCAACACCATAGACTAGGAAATAAACGGTGCCGGGTTTTCCGATCGTGATGGAACAGTCACGCGGGATCTTCACTGAATACTGAGTCTGTATGGAGGGTTCTTTGAAGTAGTAGAACTTGTACGGTGCTAAGCCTGGCTTTAACTCTCGTGAGAAGTAAACTTCGTTCCCCTTCCTGAAGGTGACCCACACGTTCTCTTGTCCTATCACGAAGAGTCTTATGTAGCCGGTGGTTGGATCGTCGGTGAGTTCTTCTAAAATTCGCTCGAGATCGACAGACAAATTGGATAAATAGTTCGCTGAGGCTATCAATTTTTCTATGCCCGAGCCTGGTTTCAGCAGTTCTTCCAGCTTTGAGAGGCGATTCGTTAGGGAATCTATCCTCTGTGTCAAACTGGCGATCATCTTTTCGTTGTTCTTCTTCTGATTGAGATAGTAAAAGAAAGAAACTATAGACAGCACAAAACCACAGACGAAAACGCTGATCAGTAAAAACACCAAAAAATTGGTGAGAAACTCTCCTTTTCTTCTGCTCATGCCCCCTGTTGGAATATGTTGACGAACCAAGAGCCTACACCTCCTTCCTCATTCTTGCAGTTCCATACCATTTTTTGCCACCGCGATGGATTTCATAACTAAGCCCACATGTATGGAAAGAAACAATGTTGCTGAACCTCCGTAACTCACGAATGGAAGAGGTAGTCCCGTGACAGGAGCTACACCCATGCACATGCCGATGTTTATGAAAACTTGCAAAGAAAAAGTCGCGAGTATTCCAACACACAGGAGTCTCCAGAATTCGTCCTTAGCGGTTCTAACAGCCCTTGCTATTCTCCAACAGAGCAAGAAATAAATCGCGATCAAGGCAGAGCTTCCAAGAAAACCGAACTCTTCTCCTATCACTGAAAATATGAAATCGGTGTGATTCTTCGGAACGAACTTCAGCCTCGTCGCAGGACCTTTGAGGAAACCCCGACCGATTAAGCCTCCCGATCCTACGGTGTGGACAGATTGTAGCATGTTGTACGCACTTCCTTGTGCGTACTTGCCGGGATTGAAGAACGATATCAATCTCTCTCTTTGATAATCCCTCAAACCAAAGAAGAAAAGCAACACCGTCATCACGATGGTCAGAAATGAAAGCTTGATCAAATTCTTTGACTTTGCCTGGCTTGCAAAAGCTATCGAAAACCACACACCGAACAGAAGCAACGCTGTACCCAAATCTGGTTCGATCGCTATCAAACCCACACATATCATGGTGAACAGGAAGGAACCGTAAAGGTTCTTTTTCGTTGGTTCAGAGAGTAAAGTTGCGTTGAGTACCAAAAGGGCAAGTCTTGCGAATTCTGAAGGTTGAAAATAACCCAGTTTGAAATCAAACCAACGCCGAGCACCGCCCGAAACGGTACCGTAGAACAACACAAGAACCAAAAGGAAAACCGAAACGATGTAGAGCGCTTTTCCTGCGATCTTCAGATAGCGTTCCCTCACGAGCAACGTGGCGAACATGATACATACACTGAGACCATCCCAGATCATCTGTTTACGAACAAAATTCAATTCACTTCCCCTTGTGGCACTGTACAGTGCCAAAAGACCTATGATCATGAGACACACAACCAATATGGGAAGAACCAGCTCAAATCGTTTGTTTTCCCAAGGCATCCTTCAACCTCTCTCTCATTCTACAGAAACTGCACACCTTTTCAGTTGTTGGATAACCGCAGACTTCACATTCGTGTAGTTCAAGTTTATTTTGATTTTGAGTGTTCCACATCTTTATCGCACCTGTATAGAATCTCTGCTTGGTACCAGGTTGAACCAGTTCTATTTCATTCAAGACTTTCTTATACAAAAGCGAGCTGGCACCTTTGGAAAAAGGACAACTCTCTCCAGAGAATGGTAGTTTGTTCAACAGCGCGTATGCGTACGTTTCTTTCTCAGTCAACAACACCAGAGGTTTGACTTTCTTGACGAATCTATCGTGCGTTTTCAAGAGCGTGGGAGACTGCCTTGTCAAATAACCAAGCTGCCAATTCAAAACATTCCCAAGGAGGAAAGAAGTCTCATCGTCGAGGTTGTGTCCAGTTGCGATCGCATCGTATCTGTTTTCTACAGCGAACTTGTTCATCAAATATCTTCTAACACTCCCACAGACAGAACACGTTGGTTTCCTGACAATTTTCGCTATCTTGGGTATATCCAATCCAAAAAGATCTTCGTGCGCATCGTAGACGAACAAATTACTGTTGAAACTCTTTCCCATCTCTCGGAGTTCTTCAAGCTTTGGTTTACCCATTCCGGTGTCCAAAAAAACGGCATCGCATGCGTAACCCAACTTGATCAGTGCGTGCCACAGTGAAACGCTGTCCTTACCACCAGAGAGGGCCACGAGTATTTTCTCACCTTTCTCGATCATTGAGTAGGTCTTTATCGCTTTCTGCACCCTGTTCAGGAAATATTCGTTGAAGTGTTCTTCGCAATAGGCTGTGTTGTGCTGGGGCAAATCGATGACCGCCATCTGTGAACATTTTCTACACTTCATTCGTCCTTTTCCTCCTTTTCCTACACAACAAGATTTTACAATACCGAATTTTTTGAACCACGTGTGTGGGTTTGTGCCTTATTTCACATACTCGTCTCTCAAGCTTTTCAGTAACTTCACGCGTTTTTCGCGGGAAGCGAATAGAATAAATCGTGAAAAATATAACGATAAATATTTCACGATATGGGGTGGTTCGATGCTCGTCAAAGTTTGCATGGGAAGTTCGTGTCACTTGAAGGGTTCCTACAAGATCGTCGAGAAGTTGCAAAAGTTGAAAGAATCAAGATTGGAACTGGAGATCTTTGGTTCTCTGTGCTTCGGTAGGTGCTCAGAGGGTATCTGTGTCGAGATAGATGGTGAGCTCCACACAAACGTGGATGTAGGCAAGTTGGAACGATTACTGGGAGTGAAACCATGTCCTTGATACTCTCGAACGAAGCAGACTGTCTTTATTGTTACAAGTGTTTGAGAAACTGTCCTGTGAAATCTATATCTTTCTGTTCCGGTGAAACACATGTGATCGAAGAAGAATGTATTCACTGTGCCAGATGTGTTTCCATCTGCCCACAGAAAGCAAAAAAGTACGTTCAGCACAAAGAATCGTTCAGAAAGATCATGCGTACGCCGTTCCTCGTTTCTTTAGCTCCCTCATTCTTCGCACATTACGATGAACCTTACCGTGTCATCTCGGTTTTGAAGTCTTGGGGTGCTGTGGTCGTTCAGGAAACAGCACTGGGAGCGGAGATAGTATCGAAAAGATACGTTGAACTGTTCGAACAAAACGGTATACTGATCACCACAGCCTGTCCCGTTGTGGTGGAACTTGCGGAGAAACATTATCCTTCGGTGCTTCCACATCTTGCTCGTGTTGATTCTCCGATGTCGGCACACACGAAGTTTCTCAAAAAGGTCTACGGTGAACTTCCTGTGGTCTTTCTGGGCCCCTGTGTGGCGAAAAAGGCCGAGGAAAATGCATGTATTGTCCTGACATTCGAAGAGTTGGACGATTTGATGAAAGAAGAACGAATAGATTTATCCACTTTCAGTGAGCATTTACCTTCAGGACCGTACCCCTCTCGAGCGAGGATGTATCCCACTTCCGGTGGTATCAACTACACAGTGCGTGGAAATTTTGAGTCTCACATCGTTGTCGAAGGTGTTGAGAATCTGATCGAGCTCTTCGAGAATCTCGATTCCTTTCAAGGAAGAACATTCATAGAAGCTTCTGCGTGCTATGGAGGATGCATCAATGGTCCTGCGATCAGAAAAGATCTGAGTTTGCTTGAAAAACGTCTTCGTATGGCCCGACACGCTGTGAAAATGTCAAATGCGAGTTGTGATTCGTTCCCTGTCGAGTTGAACATCGAAAGAGATTTTTCGATGAAGTATCGACCAGTTCAAATAGATGAATCGAAGATCGAAGAAGTTCTCAGGGAAATGGGTAAAGAGGATGAGAGAAAGAGGTTGAACTGTGGTGCATGTGGCTATGACAGCTGTAAGAGCAAAGCTGCAGCGGTGTTACTCGGCAGAGCAGAGAAAGAAATGTGCATCACTTACTTGGTGGACAAGCTGAAAGCCGCAACACACAGGGTCGTCGAGGAATCACCCAACGCGATCTTCATGGTCAAAGACGGTGTGATCTTCTATCGTAACAAGAAGGCTTCTGCCCTGTTCAAGAATGGTTCCGAAGAGAAATTCGTCGACGATCTGAAACAAGCTTTTCTCAAAGGTCAACCCATTCAGTTGGGATCGAACCTTTACTACGTGAAGTTCTTCGTTCTTCCGGAAGAAGGAGCGGACGTTTTCCTTCTGATAGACATCACCAAGGAAAAACAACAAGAAGAAGCTTTGAGGCGTATCAAGAAGGAAACACTCTACAAAGTGGACGAGATGCTCTCGAAACAGATGAGGGTCGTCCAGGAGGTTGCAGGTTTGCTCGGTGAGACTGTTGCGGAGATCAAGAGTAGCTTTTTCGAACTTAGAAGGTCTTTGGAGGAATGAGCGTGCTCACCTGTCAGATAGAGTACGCGAAGAAGAGTAAGCCGAATGAAGAAATCTGCGGCGATTCGATCTGTGTGAAGAAAAGTTCAGACAGAGTCGTCGCCTGCGTTTCAGACGGACTTGGAAGCGGTGTGAAGGCGAGCATACTCTCCACACTCACGACGAGGATGGCTGCGACCATGCTCTTTCGGAATATTCCCTTCGACGAGGTGTTCTCCTCCATCCTCAAGACTTTGCCCATCTGCAAGGTGAGGGGCATCAGTTACGCGAATTTATGCTGTGTGGTTTACGATGCCCTCGTCAACGAGTGTACGGTGGTGGAGTACGAATTTCCGGTCGTTCTCTATTTTAGGAATAACCAGTTTGTTGAACTTGAAAAGGAAGAAGAGATCGTTGAAGGTAGAAAAGTCCTGTTCAGCAGGTTTCAACCCATGGAGAACGATCTTCTGTTCGTGATGACGGATGGAATTTCTCAAGCTGGCATGGGCACTCCTCATTTTCCACTGGGTTTCGGTTTGAAGAACATCTTGAAAGAGATCGGATCGCTTTTGAATCACAAACTTCCTCCGAGCGACATCGTGAAACACCTCGTCAAGCTCGCCGAACATTTGGACAGAGGAACGAGAGGAGACGATGCGCTCGCCATGGTCGCCCAATTCAGACCCCTGTGTGTTCTCAATATCTTCGTTGGCCCGCCGGAAGACAAAAGCAAAGATGAAATCTTAGTCAGGCGCTTTATGGGTATGCCGGGAAAAAAGGTGATCTGTGGTGGAACCACCGCACAGATCTTCGAAAGGGTGCTCGATAAAAAAGTTCAGATAGATATAGACACGATATCACCAGATTCACCACCAATTGGAAAACTCGAAGGTTTCGATCTCGTAACCGAAGGTATCGTGACGCTCACGCAACTGTTCAGGTACCTCGAAGGTCAGCAGAGAGATTTGGGTTTGGCAGCACAGATGCTTCTGAAATTGGTGCTCGAGGCTGACGAGATCAATTTCATGGTGGGCAGGGCGATCAACCCAGCACACCAAAATCCCTTGTTCAGCCACGACGTGTCGTTGAAATTCAGGCTCGTTCACGATGTGGCAAGGATTCTGAAAGAGCGGGGAAAGATCGTCAACATCGATTATTGCTGAGGAGGTGAAGGTTTTGGAAAGAACTTATGATGCGATCGAACAGATATTGAGAAAGTACAGCTACAGAAGAGAGAACTTGGTCAAGATCTTGCTCGAAGTTCAGAAACTGCACCGCTACCTCTCGAGGGACGTCATACATTACATCGCCGTGGCGTTACAGCTTCCCCCCGCGAAAGTTTACGGCGTTGCCACTTTCTATGCCCAGTTCTCTTTGAAACCGAAGGGAGAGTACACCATCCTGGTGTGCGATGGTACAGCATGTCATATGGAAGGTTCTACGGGTTTGCTCAGAGCGATCGAGGAGGAGCTCGGCATAAAGCCAGGTGAAGTGACGAAAGATCTGAAATTCAGTGTGGACTGCGTTGGGTGCCTCGGCGCTTGTGCACTCGCACCAGCCATGGTCATAAACGATGAAGTGTACGGAAACCTCACACCAGAGAAGGTGAAGCAAATCTTGCGTAACCTGCGAGGTGAGAACGATGCTCAGAAGTCTAACTGAGGCATACAGATTCATCGAGAAACAGAAAGAGATTCGAAAGCAGAAACTTGAGAGTCTATCGGTATACATATGCGTTGGAACGGGTTGTACAGCGAAGGGTGCTTTGAAAGTGTACAACAAGTTCAAAGAGATCATCGAACGTGAAGGCTTGAATAGTAAAGTGAACCTTCAAAAAATGGATGACGATGTTCACGGAGGTATTTTGAGAAAGACCGGCTGCTGCGGTCGCTGTTCTTCAGGACCGCTCGTGAACATTCAACCCTACGGCTATTTCTATTCACACGTGGGTGTTGAAGATGTCGAGAAGATAGTCGAAAGAACCTTGAAGAGAGGAGAGATCGTTGAAGAACTGCTGCTGATCGACTTCGAGACGAACCAGCGCGTCAAGTCCATAGAAGATACGAGCCTTTACAAGAGGCAGAACTTCTACATAATGGAGGACATAGGCAAAAGTGAGTGTGACAATATAGAAGATTACATGGGTAGGGGAGGCTATTCTTCACTTCTGAAAGTTCTTTCCTCTATGAGACCTGAAGATGTGATAGAACTCGTGAAAGCCTCAGGTTTGCGTGGCAGGGGTGGAGGAGGTTTTCCAACGGGACTGAAATGGGAGGCAACCAGAAAAAGCAGATCACAAATCAAATTCATCGTTTGTAACGGCGATGAGGGAGATCCCGGGGCGTTCATGAACAGGACTTTACTCGAGAGAGATCCGCACTTGGTTTTAGAGGGCATGATCATCGCTGCGTACGCGATCGGCGCTCAAAAAGGTTACGCTTACGTACGTGCGGAATATCCGATCGCCATACAGATGCTCCAGAAAGCCATAGATGATGCGAAGCGTTTGGGTTTGCTCGGTGAGAACATACTCGGAACAGGGTTTTCATTCGATCTCGAGATCAAAGAAGGTGCAGGTGCGTTCGTTTGTGGCGAGGAAACCGCTCTGCTCGCTTCCATAGAAGGAAAGAGGGGCATGCCCAAGCCCAGACCACCATACCCAGCAGAATCTGGCTTGTGGGGTTATCCAACGTTGATCAACAACGTTGAAACCTATGCGAACGTGCCGAGGATAATCCGCGACGGTGTGGAGAAATACAGAAAGCTTGGAACTACTAATTCTCCAGGCACCAAGATGTTCTCCGTTACGGGTCCTGTGAAGATGACAGGTATCGTGGAAGTACAATTTGGCACAACCTTGAGGCAGATCATATACGGAATCTGTGGTGGACTGACGAACAGTGAGAAAGTCAAAGCGGTTCAGATAGGCGGTCCATCCGGCGCGTGCCTGCCTCCAGAGTATCTCGACATGCCGCTGGATTACGACACACTCAAATCCATCGATGCAATGGTCGGTTCGGGCGGCATCGTGGTCATCAGCGATAAGACTTGCATGGTGGAAGTCGCCAGGTTCTTTCTCGATTTCACCAAGAGGGAATCTTGTGGAAAATGCATACCCTGTCGTGAGGGTACCGCACAGGCTTACAGGATCTTGGAAAAATTTGTGAACGCTAAGGCGAACGTGGAAGATCTGAAAAACCTGGAATTCTTGGCCAAACTGATCAGAACGACTTCACTCTGTGGCCTTGGCAAGACCGCCCCTAACCCCATACTGAGCACACTGCGATGGTTCAAATCGGAGTACGAAGCACACCTTCGTGGAACCTGCCCGAGTGGCACCTGCACGAGCTTCAAAAAGTATGTGGTAGACGAAAGATCTTGTAAAGGTTGCGGACTATGTGCACGTTTCTGCCCACAGAATGCGATCACGGGTGAGAGAGGAAAACCATACACCATAGACACCAACAAGTGTGTCAAATGTGGTCTGTGCGTTGAAAAATGCAAGTTCAAAGCGATAAAAGTCGCATGATGGGAGGTGTGGAAATGACGATCTACGTTGATGGTAGAGAAGTTCACATAGATGGTAACGCGACCAATTTGCTCGAAGCGCTTCGAGGAGTCGGGATCGAGATACCGAACCTCTGTTATCTATCGGAAGCTTCCACTTACGGTGCGTGCAGAATGTGCTTGATCGAAGTGGACGGTCAATTGGTCACCTCCTGCACAACTAAACCCAGGGAAGGGATGCGCATCAAAACCAACACACCGCAGATTCAGCAGTTGAGGAGAGGAATACTCGAACTCATCTTGGCGAGCCACAACAGAGACTGCACGGTGTGTGAGAGAAACGGCAGTTGTAAGCTGCAAAAGTATGCGGAAGATTTCGGCGTCAGAAAGATCCGCTTCGACGATTTGTCTAAACCCAAAATTTTAGACACATCGAGTCCCATCGTGAGGGATACGAGCAGGTGCATACTGTGCGGTGACTGTGTCAGGATGTGTGAGGAAATTCAAGGTGTTGGTGTTATAGATTTCGCAGGTCGTGGTTTTGAGTCCCGTGTTGCGTCCGCCTTCGATGCAAGCTTGGCCGAAACGGAATGCGTTTATTGCGGTCAGTGTGTGTCTGTTTGTCCAACGGGTGCTTTGAGCGTTAAGAACGAAATAGAAAAGCTTTACGAAGCACTGGTGAGTGGTAAAACGATCGTAGGCATGATCGCACCAGCAGTCAGGGTCGCTCTCGCGGAAGAGTTTGGAATCGAGAAGGATCCACTCATCGCCGAACGTTTGGTCAATTTTCTGAAGTCAACGGGATTTTCTAAAGTGTTCGACGTAGCCTTCGGGGCGGATCTCGTGGCCTTCGAGGAAGCCCACGAGCTTCTGGAACGCATTTCTGATGGCGAAGATTTACCACTCTTCACTTCCTGTTGCCCCGCGTGGGTCAAGTACGTGGAGCAATTCTATCCAACACTCACGTCGAACCTTTCCAGTGTTAAATCACCACAACAAGCGTTGGGAACGATCATAAAAAAGGTCTATGCGAAGAAACTTGGGGTAAAACCGGAAGAAGTGTTCTTGGTCTCCTTCATGCCTTGCACTGCGAAGAAGTTCGAGGCTGAAAGAGAAGAACATTCAAATGTTGTGGATCTAGTGCTCACAACCAGAGAACTTTCTCAGCTCATCAAGGCGAGCAGGGTAGATCTGAGAAAACTCGAACCGCAACCGTTCGATCGACCATACGGACTTTCTTCACAGGGTGGTCTAGACTTCGGTAAGAGTGGAGGTGTGCTCAGCAGCGTTCTTTCAGTGCTGAACGACGAGGTTGGAATCGACGGACAAACTGTCGAGGAACTCGACAAGGGCGTGAGACTCATCGAGGTGAAAATGAGGAATGGGAGAACTATCAAAGGTTTGATGGTGTTCGGGCTTTCTAAGGCTAAGAGGATCATCACAGACATCCTTGAGGCCAAACTCGTCGTGGACGTTGTAGAAGTCATGGCGTGCAACTTCGGATGCATCGGTGGAGGAGGACAACCCTATCCGAA
>CAYXCE010000005.1:2701-14963 GCA_964463395.1 uncultured Pseudothermotoga sp. | reverse complement strand
GAAATACCAACTCACAAACGGAAAGGATTTTTGAGAACCATAGTTTTTTCGTTTGTTGTTTTTCTGTTCCTTCTGTTGCTCTTCAAAAATAGGGCAGAAAAGAACTGGATTCTTCTGACATTGAGATTGTCAGATCTTTCGATGCGCATCGTTCTATGCTATTTTCTGTACAGTTACAAACAGCTTTTCATCAAATTAGGTGCTGTATTTCTTGTTTTCTCTCGCTTGCTCTCTGTCGCACATTCGTTGGTTGAACTCCCTCTCGAAATTTGGTTTTTCGAGTTGATAGAGTTCGTTGGGATGGCATCCATTACTGTGAGCCTTATTTGGCAGCTGAGAGATTTCATCACTGAAGAATTTTATAGGTTGATATATTTAGATTCACTGACCAGCGCCTTGAACAGGCATGCTTTCTTCAAACTTGCAAAAAGGACTCTCAAATCTAAACGTCCCTCAAGTATCGTCTACATTGACCTCAACAAATTCAAAGAGGTGAACGACAGATTCGGGCATGCAGTTGGCGATAAAGTATTAGAGATAGTCTACAAAAGGCTGAAATCGGCCATCAGAGAACGCGACCTCTTGGCAAGGATAGGCGGCGACGAGTTCGTGGCACTTCTGCCGGATACAGACAGACCGCAAGCTGAACGAGTGATACAAAGAATGAACGAAAGACTCAGCAATCCGATTTCAATCATGAACACCACGTTGCGGATCAGTATGAGCGCTGGAATAGCCCTCTTCCCTGAGGACGGGGAGGCATTAGAGGAATTGCTCAAAAAGGCGGATGAAGATATGTATCGAATGAAAAAGATTCCGAACGAGGAGGATGCCGAATGTTCGAAGAAATGAAGAAACAACTTATCGAATATGGTATCAAGCTTTTGAGGTCCAACCAAGTGAGTGGCACTGCGGGAAATTTGAGTGTTAGGATCAGCCCAAACTTGTTCGCGATTACACCGAGCGGCATGCCATACGAGTCACTCGAACCTTCAGACATACCTGTGCTCAATCTGGAGGGGAATATCGTTGAAGGAAGCCGAAAACCCTCCGTAGAGTTCAGACTCCACCTTGAGATTTACAAAAATTTTCCAGATATCAACGCAGTGGTACATGCACATCCGATCTATTGTGGCGTTCTGTCTCTTCTGAGAATACCTCTTCCCGCAGTGAACGAAACCATGTTGATGTACACTGGTTTTGTTCCTGTCAGTGATTATGCCAATTCTGGTACCGAGGAACTCGCAAGAAACGTTGTTTCTGCGATGAAACAGAGCAAAGCCGTCATCATGGCCAACCACGGGCTCGTTTGTGCGGGGGACAGTTTGAAACAAGCTTTCGACATGTGTGAGACATTGGAAAGATGTGCGATGATGTACGTTCTCGCCCTCTCAACATGTCGAACCGTTCATGCAATAGATGAGCAACATGCTCATGAAGCGATGGAGTTTCTCAAAAAACATTACGGACAGAGATCGTAAAACGATCTATTATTTCGCCACTTATCGAGATGGCTTCGCACTCTATTCTGTCATTCTCGAGGCGAACCTTCACGAAGTGATGAACCATCACACCCTTGACGAGTCCTTCTACGGATCCCACGCGATAGAGTGGGGCACCTCCGCCACCAGTGACTATATAAGTGATGCCGTCTTTTACCAACCTTTGATAATTGTGATCGTGTGAACCAAAGACCAGAAATATCCCCAACTGAAGAAACGTTTCATGCAACACTTGCAACCTTCTAACAGTTTCAGTTGAACCGTGAGGCCCCGCACTGAATATGGGATAATGACTGAAAACAATGGGAATCTTCCCTGAAAGATCCAAAGACTTCAAAAATCTTTGGATCCCCTCGACACCCACGTCCGGATCGAGGAAAATCAGCACGTAATCACCGATTACGGCCCAATAGTTGTACACACCGAAGTATTGCTTGTAGTAAACATCCGGTTTTTCATGATTCCCCTTCACCGGCTGAAAAAATGCTATCTCCCTCAAGGGAGCCGTTATTTCAAAAAACATCTGCCAATCTTCGTAGTTATCACCTTTGTTCACCATGTCTCCCAAGTGTACAACAACAGCGGGTGAGTGTTGAACCATCATTTCTACGAGTTTTCTGTGCGTTCTATGACCCCAGCGCGAATCACCGTACACTATCATAGTGAGCGGCAAAGATGGTTTCTTTACAGAAATTTCCTCGCCAACGATTCTCCAACCCTCACGAAACAGAATCTTGGTTGGCGTTGCTGAGAGTAATACAACGATGAGCAATATCAGAAAGAAGAACGAGCGTTTCATTCAGTCTTCCTCCTCAAACTTTTGAACAGGACAAGGATGCCAAGTCCTATCAAAACTAGTCCAAACAGTGTTCGAGCCCAACTTATCTTGAAAACTGTCCCTACAAAGAAAACTGCCGAGAGAATCAACAAAATTGAAGCTGCCTTCAGCAATCCTTTTTTCTTACTAGCTAAATATGCCTGGAACAGACCGAATCCAGGTGCGAAAATGAATGCGGGCCAAAGATAACTCATCTTATCGTAACCGAGGATCGTACACACCAAGAATATTATGCCAATCACGATGAAAATCCCCCCTGGAACGAACCTCCCAGCACCTTTGCCCAGAACACCAAATTCGAAAAGAAATCCAAGAAACAAAAGCGAGATTATCCAAAAGTAGATGAAATCGATTCTCGCCAGTAAAACGATACCAAGAACTGCGAAAAGTACACCGAAAAAGATACCAACCTTTTGAACTTTCATCAACTCAGTCGCCTCCCATTTGGCCGTTGATTTGTTCCTTCAATTGGAGTGCCCTCAGGTATGTTTCCTGAATCGTTTTCATCAGAGCCCCCCTGACACCCTCCCTTTCCATCGTGTAGATGCCTTCGATCGTCGTACCGGCTGGAGAGGTCACCACATGTCTGAACTCTCCCGGGTGATTTTCGAGCTTCAAGAGTAATTCAGCGGAACCAGCCATCGTCTCAAGAACCATCAGACGAGCTTTTTCGTACGAAAGTCCCATTCTTATACCTGCATCTATCAACGCTTCAACGATGACAAAGAAGAAAGCTGGAGCACTCCCACTCAAAGCTGTAACAGCTTCCATCTGTTCTTCTTTGACTTCCACCACTGTACCAAGACAAGAGAGCACCTTGAGACACATTTGCCACTCCTCACTATTCAGATCTTGAGACCTGCAAGCTCCCACGAGCCCTTTACCGATCATCGCCGGAACGTTCGGCATTATTCTAACGATTTTTCTAGCCCCAGTCTTTTTCTGAATTCTATCTATACTCACCGCAGTCATAGTACTTATCAAAATCCTGTTCTCGACTCGACCAAGTTCTGAAAACATCTTTTCACTATCTTGTGGTTTGACGCACAAAAATATCACATCACATATTCTACAGATTTCACCAGTTTTCACTGCAGAATAACCCTTTTCGATGAAAATTGCGAGTTTTTCACTCGACCTATTGCTCAAAAACACCTCGGCTGGTTTCAGCAAACCAGATTCAACAAGCCTCTTTGCGATGATGCTCCCGATATTACCCACACCGACTATACCGATCTTCAAGCCCTTCCACCTCCTATATTTTCCTTTTAGTTTATCACATTGAGCTTCATTGAAAATTGGTGTAGAATGTTTTCAGGAAAAAACTTTCAGAAGGAGGGATTGAACGTGAAGAAACTGTTTGTCGTTTCGTTTGTGATTCTTTCAGTATTACTTATCGCAGAATGGAAACCAACCAAATCCATCACCGTGATCGTTCCGTGGGCTGCTGGTGGTTCGACGGATCAAGTCACTAGGATGATCACTAGTCAAATGGAGCCGCTTCTTGGAAGAAAGTTCATCATCGTTAACACAACAGGTGGTGCGGGTTCCATAGGAACACTCAATGCTTGGCAAGCTCCCCACGATGGTTATACTTGGACGGCGAACGCCACATTGGATCTCACTAAATACGCGGTTTTGGGCTACATGAACGTAACGCACAGAGATTGGACATACTTCCTGTGTGCTGAGGCTCCGAACGTCGTTGTTGTGAACCCAAACACACCTTACAAAACAATTGAAGAATTAGTCAAAGCGATGAAAGAAAATCCTGAAATTCCAATGAGTTCTGCAGGAACCGGCAGCGGCGGACACGTTGCCCTCGAAATATTCGCTGAGTATTTCAACGTCAAGTACAAACATGTTCCGTACGCTGGTGGAGCACCTGCAACGACAGCCGTTGTGTCTGGAGAGGTTGTCGGAAACATGCAATTTGTCCACGAAGTGGCTGATATGGTTAGGGCAGGAAAACTCAGAGTTCTCTGCACACTTGCTGCAGAACCGATCAACTTACAAGGTTACGGCGAGATTCCATCCATTAGACAGTGGTATCCAGATTTTCCAGATGTGCGGTTCCATTTCGGTTTGATCATACCGAAGGACGTTCCAACGGAAGTTCTGCAAACTGTTGGCGAAGTCTTCGAAAAAGCTGCCAGCACTGATGCATTCAAAGAGTGGGCAATCAAACAAGGCCTCAAACCAGTTTGCTACTATGGTAAAGAGGCCGAAGACATAGTCGAACAAGTCGCTAGAAGGGTCACTTGGTTGTTGTACGATAGAGGTATTGCAACAATTTCACCAGAACAGTTTGGAATACCAAGACTCGGTCAATGAGTTTGGTGCCCGCAGGAGCGGGCACCTTTTTGGAGGATTAAAAGATGAGGGATCGAATCTCAGCATCAGTTTTCATGTCTTTGGGAATCTTTTTCCTCATCGAAGCATTGAAGATGCCGAGAATGACTGAGTACGGTAAGTATGGTGCGCCAGGGATAGTCCCTGCATTTTTCTCAATCATGGTGATTTTGCTCTGCATGATTATGCTCTTGAGGAGAAAGAAAAAGGAAGTCTCAACTGACTCGAAACCTTCTTTAGAAATTCGAAAGGTTGAGAATACAAGACTTCTTTTGGCGACTGTGATGTTTCTAGCCTACGTGTTTCTCCTCGGTAAGATCAACTTTGTTGTTCTAACTTCGATCTTCCTGAGTATCTGCTCTATTGTCTTTTTTAGAAAAAAATTCGTGCTGCTGATCCTCAGCTCGATCGGTGTCACCATTGGCATTTACTATCTGTTTGCGCACGTTTTTCTGCTCCCGCTTCCGTGAAAGGGGTCTTGAGAGATGAACACTCTGACAGTTTTTTTCCAATCCATCCTGTCAACTCTGTCGAATCCAGTCCTCATGTTCCACTTGTGCTGGTCGACGCTGCTCGGTATTCTGGTCGGAATCCTTCCCGGTTTAACTGCGACACTCGGTGTTGCGATACTCACAACGCTCACTTTCGGATTTCCTTCCGAAATCGCTATACCGATGCTTCTGTGCGTCTACATAGGTGCCATCTATGGTGGAAGCAGAACAGCGATTGTGCTGAACATCCCAGGTACTCCTGCAAATGCGGCAACCACAGTGGACGGTTTTCCTCTGGCTCGCTCTGGGATGGCCGGTTTCGCATTGAACGCAGCAACGATCATGAGTGGCATAGGTTCCATTATTGGAGCGATCTTCATTGTTTCTTTGGCTCCCGTACTGGGTGCTGTGGCGCTGAAATTCGGTTCCTGGGAGTTTGCGATCCTCGCAATCTTTGGAACTATAATCGCTGGGAGTCTTACAGCCCCTAAGGATCCACTCAAGGGGTGGATTGCAGGCTTTTTGGGCCTCATGATCTCCATGATCGGTTTGGACGAGATCGTTTCTTTCCCAAGGTACACCTTTGGAAACATACAACTTTACGGTGGAATTTCGTTGTTGCCTGTGCTTGTCGGTGTATACGGTATACCTGAAATACTGATGAGTCTAAAGCGCGTGACAAAGCCAGAGATAGTGATGGATTTTTCGAAAGGCAAAGGAAAACTGTCCTACGCTGAGACGATAAAGAAGAACGCCTTCAACCTGATAAGATCTGGGATCATCGGTGTGTTCATAGGCGTTATACCAGGTGTCGGCGAGGACGTTGCAGCTTGGGTGGCATACGATGTGGCCAAGCGAACGAGTAAAGAGCCCGAAAAATTCGGCCAAGGTTCCATAGAAGGGCTCACCGCAGCAGAGACTGCAAACAACGCATGTGTCGGTGGAGCCATCATACCCGTGCTCACTTTAGCAGTACCTGGAAGTGCTCCTGCCGCAGTACTCCTTGCAGCCATGTGGATTCACGGTATCAGGGCTGGTCCACTTTTACCCATACAGCATCCCGAGATGATAGGATATGTCGCAGGTTCTTTCGTCATCGCCACGATTTTGATGGTGGTGTTTGGCCTGCTGGTCACCCGGCTGTTCTTGAAGATCCTTTTGGTACCCACAGAAGTTCTCATGCCCATGATTTTCGTGCTCTGTGTTGTGGGTACTTATGTTCTGAACGGTCGTTTGTTCGACGTCTGGGTGATGCTATTGTTTGGACTTTTAGGCTATTTCATGAGGCTGAACGACTTTCCAGCAGCACCGTTCGTACTTGGCTTCATCCTCGGGCCTATGGCTGACACGAATCTCAGAAGAGCCTTGATGCTTACAAAGGGAGATATAACACCTTTCTTCACCAGACCGATATCGCTTATATTGATCATAGCTATGGCTTTCGTGATCGTTTCAAAGTATTTGCCGAAAAGGCGGGGTGAAAAGCATGAATAAAGTAAGGGTTGGTATCGTCGGTGCAGGTTTCGTTTCGCACATACACCTTACCGCCTACAGGGAGAACAGAGAATACTTCGAAGTGGTTGGAGTTTGTGCGGCACACAGAGAAAACGCAGAGAAACTCGCACGACAATACTCGATCGAAAAGGTTTTCAGTGATTTTGAAGAACTCGCTTCTTCCAAAGATGTGGATGTCGTCGATGTGTGCGTTCCGACGAATGTACACGACGATGTGATCCTTGCAGCATGCGCACACAGAAAACACGTAATTTGTGAAAAACCTCTCACAGGTTATTTCGGCGAAGATGAACCAAACATAGAAAAAGTTGGAGAAATATCTAAAGAGCGCATGTACAAAAAACTTCTGGAAAAACTCGAAAGAATAGACAAAGCTGTGAAATCGAGTGGTATAAAGTTCATGTACGCTGAGAATTTTGTTTACGCCCCTGCGGTGACCAAAGCTAAAAGGCTCATCGCTGTTTCGGGTGCACCCATCATGGAACTCAGAGCGGAAGAGAGTCATTCAGGTTCGCATGCAGCTTATTCACGAAAATGGCGCACCGCGGGTGGCGGAAGTCTGTTGCGTATGGGTTCACATCCCATCGGTGCAGTGATCCACTTGAAGCACTTCGAAGGAAGGCTCCGCTATGGAAAACCTATCCGTGTCAAATCGGTTTTCGCAGAAGTTGGTCAATTAACGAAACTTGAATCTGTGAAAAAGTTTGACAAGCCATGCATGGTGACCGATTGGTTCGACGTGGAAGATTGGTCCTGTGCTGTGCTGACCTTTGAAGATGGTTCGAAGGCGATCGTGATGTCGAACGATATCAGCTTGGGTGGCGTTAAAAATCTACTTCAGATAAACACCGCGAATGGGATGATCTACTGCAACATGACCCCGAACAATATGATGATAGCGTACACTCCCAACTCAGAAACTTGGAAGGACGAGTACATAGCCGAAAAGATAGAGACCAAAGCGGGTTGGACCTTTCCTTCTCCCGATGAAGATTGGGTGAGGGGTTATCCCCAAGAAATGAGAGATTTTGCGATGTGCTTGTTGGAAGACAAAGAACCTGAATCTGATTTCGAACTGGCGAAAGAGACAGTGAAAGTGATCTATGCAGCGTACTTGTCCGCCGAGAAAGGTATCAGAGTGGACCTTTTGTGAGGTGAAAGACGAATGGACCTTTCTTGCGAATACGTCGGGCTCAAGTTGAAGAATCCTATCGTGGTTGCATCTTCGGGATTGACGGAGAATCTCAAAAATATGAAGAAAGCAGAAGAAAATGGCGCAGCTTGCGTCGTTGTCAAATCGCTGTTCGAAGAAGAGGTGTGTAGAACATCACCGACACCACGCTTCGAGATCATAGAGCGACGCATGGGAAAGCTTAGATCGCACACTTTCTATTCGTTCGAACAAGCTAGTGGTTTCGATGAGCACGAATACTTCGAAGAAGTTCGTAAAGCTGTCAATACGCTCTCCATTCCAGTGATACCCAGCATAAACTGCATCAGTGATGAAGGCTGGCGAAAATATTCAAAGATGGCCGAAGAAGTCGGTTCTCCAGCCGTTGAGCTCAACGTTTCATGCCCCCACGGATCGATCTCCTTCAGGGGTGGTGATGTCGAAGAAAAAATTCTCAATGTTGCTCGCACTGTTCGTGACGCAGTGAAAATACCCATCATCGTGAAATTGCCCATGCAACTCTCTTCGCCCATTTCCATGGCTTCGATGCTTGAAAGAATTGGAGTGAATGGTGTTGTGATGTTCAATCGCCTTACAGGTTTGGACATCGATGTTGAGAGCGAAAGACCCATCATGCACGGTGGCTACGCGGGTCATGGAGGACCATGGGCTTTCAATTACGTGTTGAGATGGATCGCTGCGAGCAGCCCACATTTGAACATCTCCATCGCCGCTTCTGGTGGTGTGGGCAGCGGCATCGACGTGGCGAAATTCATCTACGCTGGGGCCGACGTCGTCGAAGTGTGTAGTCTAATATACCTCGTTGGTTACGAAGCTATAGGAACGCTTTTGGAAGAACTCAAGAAGTTCATGGAGAAAAAATCTTACGACTCATTGAGCGAGTTCAGAGGGAAAATCAGCGGTCCAAAGATTTTGAATAACGAACAGATAGATAGAAGACACATCTATATCGCAAAAATAGATCCAACGTTGTGCACTATGTGCGATGTTTGCAGGCGGGTCTGCATATACGACGCACCTTACAGGGCTGAAAAGACTTACATCATTTCAGAGGCATGCGATGGCTGTGGGTTGTGTGTGAAGCTCTGCCCAACAAAAGCGATCACCTTGATACCGAGGGGGAAATTTGAATGAAAAAATTCTTCACTGACGTTGCAATCATAGGTGGTGGAGGAGCAGGCTTGCGAGCCGCGATCGCTGCGAAAGAGAAAGTACCCTCCTTGAACGTAACGCTTTTGTCCAAAAAACCTTTGGGTGCTGGTGGAGCAACGGCGATTGCCTGTTCCGATAGGATGGCTTTCCACGCCACATTGCCCTACACGCTCCCAGAGAAGGACAATTGGCGCCACCATGCGATGGACATTTACAAAATAGGTGGTGAAGTTTCAGATTACAACTTGGCCGAGATATTGGCCAAAGAGAGTGCGGACGCCTTGGAGTATCTCTTGAATCTAGGTGTTCCATTCGCGAAAAAGCAAGATGGAAAGATCGATCAATTCTTGACGGACGGTTCCATCTACCCGAGGGCTTGCTACGTTGGTCCAGAGACCGCCGTGGAGATACACAAGGCGTTGTTCAGAAGATTCAAAAGCTTGAACATAGATCTGCGTGAAAACGTCATGCTGTATGATTTCATCGTCAAAGATGACAGAGTCGTGGCAGCAAAGTTCATCGATGTTCAAACGAATCAGCTTTTCTGCGTCTTTGCTAAATCGTTCGTTCTCGCCACCGGCGGTGCAGGAAGACTGTTCAAGAGAAACGTTTTTCCTATAGAGATGACTGGAGATGGTTACGCAGCGGCGATCAGAGCTGGGGCTGAGCTTGTGAACATGGAGTTCATGCAGATAGGTATATGTCATCCCCACCTTTTGTTCGCAAGTTCCGGTAGCATGTTCAGAAGTCTTCCAAGGATCGTTGACGAGAACGGCAAGGAGTTCGTTCAACATTACTTGGGTGAAGGAGACAGAAAAAGACTGACCGAACTGCAGTTCAAGAAAGGTGCACATTGGCCAGTTTCTTACGAATCGCCCACCAAAGTGATCGATCTGGCTGTGTATGCGCATTTAGAGAAAGGTCACAGGGTATTCTTCGATTTCACGAAGAATCCTTCCTACTTTTCACCAGAATCGGTACCTGAGGAGATCCTGCGATGGAGCGAAAAAGTTGATGCAAAACTTTTTTCTTTGCCAACACCTTATGAAAGACTTTTGAAAATAAATCCCCGCGTTGTTGAATGGTTGAGGGAAAGGCACATCGATCTGTCAAAAGAATGGCTCGAAGTTCAAAATGCG
Organism: uncultured Pseudothermotoga sp.; assembly: GCA_964463395.1. GTDB lineage: Bacteria > Thermotogota > Thermotogae > Thermotogales > DSM-5069 > Pseudothermotoga_A. Next base: position 4,782 of record CAYXCE010000005.1, on the reverse strand, counting down.
CTTCAGCACTTCCAAGGTGGAGTGAAGATCAACGAACATGCTCAAACTTCTCTGAAGGGTCTCTACGCAGCGGGCGAATGTGCTGGAGGTCAGCACGGTGCGAACAGGCCTGGTGGAAACTCGCTTTTAGACACACAAGTGTTTGGAAAGATCGCGGGTGAAAACGCCGCTTTGGAAGCGTTGAATTCTGAAATTGCTAACATCGATGTCGAGGAAGAAAGTTTCAACGGCAACATCCCCGCAAGTGAGGTCAGGCACACCTTGGTAGACCTCGTTTCCAAACATGGCTTTTTGGTGAGAATCAACAGCGAATTATCCCAAGCTCTGAAGAAACTGAACGAGCTGGATCACGAGGGTGTGAAACTCGACGAAAAAGGCCTCGCTTTCATGCTTGAAACGAGGAACATGTTGTTGTTGGCTAAGGTGATTTTGACAGCCGAACTCGTTAGAGAAGAGAGCAGAGGGCCACATTTGAAGTTCGAGTTTTTCGATCCACCCGTCATGGAATTTGTCCCACGGAAAAACTACTGGAACAAATACATCGTCATCACTTTGAAGAATGGTTCGCTCAACTGTGAAGTGAAGGAACCAGCCAGACCGAAGGAGGAAGCAATATTATGAAATTCAAAGCGATGGTGCTTGAGAGATTCAAAAGTCCTCTCGAGTTGAAAGAGTTTCAGATAAACGATCCACCAGATGGTTACGTCTTGGTAAAAACACTCGCCAGTGGTGTGTGTGGCAGCGACGTACACATAGCCAAAGGGGAAGATCCAAGAACACCCTTACCCATCATCTTGGGACATGAAGGCGTTGGGGAAGTTTTGAAGATTTATGGAGAGAAAAGAGACCTGAATGGAGAACCCATCAAGCCGGGAGATTGGATCATTTGGAATCGCGGTGTGGTATGCAGAAAATGTTTTTGGTGCACGGTCGCAAAGCAACCACACCTTTGTCCCAACAGGAAAGTTTATGGCATAAGCATGTCCTGTAAAGATTATCCGCATTTGTTTGGATGCTACGCAGAGGCCGTGACGTTGCTGCCCGAAGTGGAAGTTTTGAAAATACCGAAAGATATCGATCCTGCCAGTTCAGTGATCGCCGCATGCTCAGGAGCAACGGCTATGCACGCGCTCGATTCTCTGCAAGAGCCCCTCGTTGGTAAAACAGTCCTGATACAAGGTGTTGGGCCGCTCGGCATTTTTTGCGCGGTCGCAGCTAAAATGTTGGGAGCTTCCTGCGTGATAGTCATCGGTGGTTCTCCCGAGAGATTGAACATCGCAAAAGATTTTGTGGATGTCGCACTGAATAGAAGAGAGCTTTCAGAAGAAGAGAGAAAACAAAAAATTTTACAACTGACCTATGGACGTGGCGCCGACGTCATCATCGAAGCGGCAGGTGACAGCAACGCTTTGCTGGAAGGATTCAGCTTGCTCAGACGGGGCGGTATTTATTTGATCGCCGGGGTGGCTGTTCCACAAAATCCGATACCTTTCTCGGTTTACGAACAATTGGTCGTCAAAGGCATCACAATTCAGAGTGTGTGGGTGAGTGACACCAAGCACGTCGTTCAAGCGGTCGACATAGTGAGAAATGGTCCGAAAGTGTTCGAGAATCTGATCAGCCACAGATTCAAATTGGAACAAGCCAACGAAGCTCTCAAGTGCGTTGAAGAACGCAAGGCTTTGAAAGCCGTGATCTGCTTCGATTGAAAAAGCCGCGCAAGAATCGCGCGGATGATATACGAACCACCCTGAAACAGGGGCGAGTGTTCTATCTAAAAACTTATACCGAAACCAATCTTGAAGCTTGGTCTCCCCACTGAAAAATCATAAGCTAGTCCCAAGGAGACGAAGAAATTCTTGCTGAAGTTGAACTTCACATCCCCAGATAGAAAAATGGTCGATTCGTTGAACATTCCAATCTTTATAGTGATCTCATCGAAATTCACAATAACGCCGAACGACCAGTCAGGTTTTTTGAAAGTGATATCGTTCAGATCGATCTTTATAGGATACAAACTGGCGAACAAGGAGAGAAAATCCGACAGTTTTGAAACGTCCGAAAAACCCAGGGCCAAGTAA
>CAYXCE010000005.1:0-2691 GCA_964463395.1 uncultured Pseudothermotoga sp. | reverse complement strand
AGTAAGTCCCTCGTCCGTAACTGAATCTGGCTCCAACTCTCAACCCTTCATCGGCAATGATTTTTTCTAAACCAGTCAAAAACTGCATCGATGGTACTGTGAAACGGACACGCATCATGATTCCGCTTTCTGTCCAAAAAATCAAGTTCACCTGACCTTGGAAAGTCTCATCGAACATCACAAGACCATAAACTTCGCTGCGTTCCTTGGCGACATCTCCAAAAAAGAGTTTGGTCATCTCGTCAAGACTGCCGGATGAATAAACACCCTCGCTCGGCGGCGTGGAAACCATGCTCGCTTTGGCATAGATGGCAACGTGTTGAAAATTTTCATCTTTTTTGAAAGTCACTACACCGATCAGAGAGAAACTGTCTTTACTTATTGCGATCTCATTTTCAAAACGTGTTGGTCCATAAGGATCTTCGATCGAAACTTTCGTCAAGACACTCTCTTCGAACGAGCGCAAAGGTGTCAGCTCGAATTTCAAACCCCTTCCCGTTCGAACACCCGTGATGAGCGATAATTCTTCGCTGGCTATCGTTATGGCCGCTTTCTTGCTCAAGATCGTGGAAAGCCAAGGTCTGGTGGATGATCTGCTTTTTTCAACTTTCTGACCAGCTTCAAAACTCATTCGAACGAACGGTAATACGATGTTCAGTTCCATTTCTTTTGGAAGATAGCTGATCGAGAAAAACTCACCGTCCTTGGGAAATTTGGCTTCGATCTCTTTCAAACCGAGCTTCGTGATCACTTCTCGGTTGAGTTGCACGAACTCGAACTGGTAGATGACGATCTCAACCGCTGTGACGAGGATACAGAAAAACAGCGATAGGATCAGAACGATTTTTCTCATGTGAGTGCTCCTCTCAGAGTTTCTCGACGCTCAGGAATATCACCAGTTCTCGTTGCGCAGACGAGTCGGATTTCGTCCCAAAGAGGTATCTGAGCAAGGGTATCCTCGACAGTAAAGGTAAGCCAGAACTCGTTTGAGAACTGTTCTCCACTGTGAGGCCGCTCACCGCAACAGTTTGACCACTTCTGACGATGACGGTCGTCGACATTTCGTTCCTCTTCGTTGAAAGTGTGCGAGTCGTGCGACCATTGGAGAAATAACTCACACTCGGTGTGAGTGAAACTTCTATTTCGTTCTCACCGACAGTTCTCGCCACTATATCCAGTCCAATACCTACATCGACCGTTTGTATCGTTGCGGCAGCTCCTTCCGGTTGAACTATGATGATCTCTCTCTGACCCACGAACAACTTCGCTGGTCTGTTTTCTTTCGCTATGATCCACGGATCTGCTTTTATCTTCGCTTGACGTTGTTCCTCAAGAGCGGCTATCTTGGCCACGATCGTTCCAAAAACATCGGTTTGCACTGCCAGCGAACCTGAAACCAATCCGACTATGGCTTGCCAACTTTCGTTGAACTGCTGATTTGCGCCGAAGGAATATCCAAGCTCTTCCAATCCGAGTTCTGAGAGTTTATCTTTCGAAATCTCTGTGACCAGTACGCTGATTTTCACCTGGGATGGAGGAGAATCTATTTCACTCAGCACTTTTTCAAAACTCTGTACGATCTCGGCTGGAGCGGTTATAGTGATTTGGTTGGTTTCTTTGTCTGATTTCAAAAATGGTTCGTACATTGTGGGTATCAAACTCATCACCGAATCTATACTCAGATACCTTGGTTTATACGTCTTGGTCTGAGCGATGTGTCTGAAGGCAGGATTCTTCGGATCTGCCGAACCAACGAAATAGAATCCGTCCAGTTTGATGTAAGTGTATCCACCTGGCATGAGCACCATTTTGAGCGCTTGCTCCAATGGAACATCTCTCAGTTCTATAGTCACGAATCCAGAGATCGTCATATCTGGAACTATCGGTACTCCCGTTTGCGCGGAGATGTCTGCCAGAACATCGAGGATGTAAGCGTCTTGAAAAATGTTCGTCACCAACGGTTCTTGTTGAAAAAAGCACGTGATTGCGCTCATTAAGAAGACGAAGATCGTTATCGACCTTTTCATTTTACTCGCCCCTTTCTATTCTTATCCTCTGTTTACTGACCACCTGTTGACCCTTTTCAGAATCCAATCTCGCGATCAGATCGTAATCTCCATTCTTCAAATCGACCTCTAAAACGACCCTGAACAACCTTTGCGTGCCTGGTAGTATCGGATTTTCTTCTTTATAAGAAGCACTCATGACCCTTTCCGTGGATTCTGGCAAGATGACCCCGTTCTCTTCGCGCTGCGGCAATATTTTCTCAAGTCCAAGTACTATCGAAGGTAACACGTGAACGTTTCCCTCGTTCGTCACGAGCAAGTCAACCTCTAAACCCTGTTCACCCGGTGCGATGCGCACAAACTGTACGGAGTACTTCTCAACTATGTCTTCATCTCTGCCCACAAACACGAGCAGGTTGGCCCCTTGTTCACTTTTGAGATTTTCTGCAACAGCTGTGAACACGATATCGAAATAATGACCACCGCTGACATCTTTCGAAGGGCGAGCACTGATTCTCACCTTTCTACTTTGGTTCGGCCTCAACTGGAACGAACTCGGACTGATCTCGATCCAGTCTGGTGTTTGACCCCTCTGCTCCATGGGAACCAGTTCACCTGCAAGATCATAGATTAGAGGATAGATCGACCCCGAAACGTTGACGGTTTCTTTACCTCTGTTGAAAAT
>CAYXCE010000004.1:0-15216 GCA_964463395.1 uncultured Pseudothermotoga sp. | reverse complement strand
TGAAGCTTCTCAAAAGGATTTATGGTCTTGATGGACTTTCCCCTGAAAATATATTAATAACGGTGGGATCGCAACAAGCCTTGGAACTCGTGGGAAAAGTCCTTTTGGATCCTGGAGATTACGTGATTGTGGGTGATCCTGAGTATCTCGGTGCGCTGAGTGCTTTCAGAATGAGGGAGGCAAGATTCCTGGTCGTTAGGTTTGAAAAGGATGGGCCGGATCTGAATCAGATAGAGGACCATTTTAGACGTACGCAAAGAGATGGTGAGTTATCAAAAGTGAAGTTCATTTACATTGTATCGAACTTTCAGAATCCATCGGGAATAACCACTTCCCTTGCAAAGAGAAAAGCTTTAGTTGAACTTGCGGAAAAGTATGATGTACTCATCGTTGAAGATGATCCCTATGGTGTTCTGAGGTTCAGAGGGGAACATCTTCCTTCCATCATGAACTTTGGTGGGACAGATAGAGTGATACTTCTCAACACTTTCAGTAAGATACTTTGTCCTGGTTTGAGGATAGGTATCGTGGTTGCAGACAGACAGATCATCAGAAAGTTGGTTCTGGCCAAGCAAGGATCGGATTTGTGCAGCCCATCGTTGACCATGAGGTTGGCAGCGCGGTATCTCGAAAGGTACGATATTCTTGAACAGATTAGGCCAGCAATAGATCTCTACGAGAAAAAGAAAGAAACTATGATCGAAGCCTTCAAAGAAGAGTTCTCAGATATTTGTGACGCAGATTGGACTGATCCAGATGGTGGATTGTTCGTGTGGGCTACACTTCCGGATGTTGACACCATGGAGATGTTTAAATACGCCGAGCAGAGAAAAGTGTTTTACATACCCGGCGAAGCCTTCAAGCCTTATGAAGAGCCTTCTTCTTCTATGCGAATGTCATTCTGTCTGCCCAGCTTCGATCAGATAAGAGAAGGGGTCCACAGATTGAAGCTTGCCTATCTGGACTACGTGGAGGCGAAGGGGCTGAAATGTAGATGAGAATTCTCGTCATAAATCTAGGTTCTACATCAACGCGTGTGGCCATATACGAGGATGAAAAATGTGTCTATTCAGAAAAGTTTGAACACGGTGCAGAAGAACTGGCTAAATGTACTACATTGCTGGATCAAGAATCTTTGCGAAAAAGATGTGTTCTTTCAGCCATAGAAAAAGCCGGATTCAAGCTCGAAGATTTTGACGCCATAGCCGCACGTGGTGGTATCCTACCGCCTGTGGAGAGCGGCACTTATCTGGTAGACGAGCGCATGGTTAACTATTTTAAGTACGAGTCTCCGGTCAAGCATATCTCTAATCTCGCTTGTGTCATTGCCCATTCGGTTTCTAACGGTAAAGTACCTGTCTATACGACTGATCCTGTCTCTGTCGATGAAATGGTACCTGAAGCTCGATTTTCCGGAATCCCCGAGATCGAGAGAAAGAGCCTTTCTCACGCGCTCAATATAAAAATAGTGTGCAGGAAAGTTGCTACAGAACTTGGCAAATCGCTCGAGACTCTGAATGCAGTGGTCGCTCATTTGGGTGGAGGTATTTCAGTTGCCGCTGTTAGAGGTGGAAGAATCATAGATGTGAACAATGCGAACGATGAGGGACCATTCAGTCCGGAAAGAACTGGTGAACTACCCGTTGGTGACGTCGTTCGGATGTGTTTCAGTGGTAGGTATACCAAGGAAGAGTTGAAGAAGAATTTCATTGGAAGAGGAGGATTAGTAGCTTATCTGGGGACGAACGACTTGAGAAAAGCGCTTGAGATGGCCAGAAAAGATAAGTATGCGTCACTTGTCGTGAGAGCGATGGCTTATCAAATTGCGAAAGAAATAGGTGGTATGTGTGCGATTTTGAAAGGAGAGGTAGATGTTATCGTCCTCACCGGTGGTATGTCGTACAGCAGTGAATTTGTGCAGATGATAAAAGAATACATTTACAAATTTGCTCCCATCTTCGTTCTGCCAGGTGAATTTGAAATGGAAGCGCTTGCGCTCGGAGCTCTGAGAGTGTTGAGAGGAGAAGAGCAAGCTAAGATTTGGAGGGATTCCAATGGATAGGCTTGCTTTCTTGATAGATAGAGTCCGGGATTCAAAGAAAAGATTAGTTGTTGCTGGTTCAGATGATGATGTTGTATTGAGTGCTTTGAAGATGGCTTTGGAATATGGTGTAGTTGAACCGATTCTTGTGGGGCCTTTAAAAGCGACGCAATTCTTAGCAACTCAGGTCGGTTTAGATCTGAGCCAATGCCAATTGGTAGATTGTTCAAAGGAAGAATCCGCCCGGAAAGCTGTCGAGATAGTTTCAAAAGATGAATCCCTTCTCATGAAAGGTTCGGTGAAAACTGGCGATTTGATGAAGGTTGTGCTCGAGGATCAGTACGGATTGAAAATTGGTTCTACCATCGCCATGGTGAGTGTTTTTGACGTTCCAACTTATCACAAGCTTATTGCAGTGAGTGACGCTGGGATGATCATATCTCCCACGTTAGAGCAGAAGATCGATATGATCAACGCTGCGGTGAAGGTCATGAAAAAATTAGGTGTTGATAAACCTAAAGTTGCAATTGTGGGCGCTATAGAAGTTCCAAATCAAAAGATGCCCGCCACGTTGGATGCTGCAATACTGAGTAAGATGAACGATAGAGGACAAATAAAAGATTGTATTGTAGATGGGCCATTTGCACTTGACAATGCGATTTCTAAAGAAGCCGCAAGCCACAAGAAGATTGAGAGCCCTGTTGCAGGTGATGCAGATATACTAATTCTCCCTGACATAGAGGCGGGTAACGTGTTGTACAAAGCCCTTGTTTTCTTTGCGAATGCTACAGTGGCTTCGGTGATAGTTGGTGCAAAAATTCCCATAGTGCTTACCTCAAGGGCAGATTCAGACAAGACTAAACTTTATTCGATAGCACTTGCAGCGAGTCTTTGTTGAAGAGGTGTGAAAGATGTTCAGAATCCTCGTGATCAACCCAGGCTCCACTTCGACTAAACTTGCGATATTTGAAGATGAAGAACGAAAGATGGTGGAAAATCTCTATCATGATGCTGAAGAACTTTCAAAGTACAGAACGCTTTTCGATCAATATGAATTTCGAAAGTGCGTAATTTTGAGATTTCTTGAAAAGGTTGGTTACAAACCTTCAGATTTTTCAGTAGTAGTTGGTCGCGGTGGGTTGCTCAGACCTATCCCTTCTGGGACTTACGAAGTTGATGAGACAATGCTTGAGGAACTCAAGGAAGCGAAGTATGGTGAGCACGCTTCAAATCTTGGTGCGATCTTGGCGCACGAGATCGCCAGCATTGCGGGTTTGAAAGCTTATATAGTCGATCCTGTAGTAGTGGATGAAATGTGGGATGTTGCAAGACTTTCCGGCCATCCGGAGTTATCAAGAAGGTCCATTTTTCACGCACTCAATCAGAAAGCAGTCGCAAGACGTGCTGCGCAAGAGCTTGGAAAAAAATATGAGGAAGTGAACTTAGTTGTAGTTCATATGGGTGGAGGTATATCGATAGGAGCACACATGAAAGGTAGAGTCGTCGATGTGAACAATGCATTGGATGGTGATGGTCCATTCACACCTGAACGCAGTGGAACATTACCGCTCACTCAGTTGATAGATTTGTGTTTCAGTGGCAAGTACACGAAAGAATGGGTTCTTAAAAGGATAAAGGGTAACGGAGGATTAATTGCATATCTCGGGACCAACAGTGCTATCGCCGTGCAGGAAAGAATAAACAAAGGTGATAAGGAAGCAGAATTAGTCTACAAGGCAATGGCTTTTCAGATTGCCAAGTGGGTAGGTAAAATGGCTGCCACATTGAAAGGAGAAGTGGACGCCATTGTTCTGACGGGTGGAATCGCATATGATGAACGTTACATGGTGAGATGGCTCAAAGAGTACGTTTCTTTCTTAGCGCCCGTTTTGGTGTATCCTGGTGGGGACGAAGAAAAGGCCTTAGCTCTGGGTGTTCTGAGAGTACTGAGAGGGGAAGAAAAGAGCAAGAGCTACAAGGAAGAGGCGGAGAGATGGCAAAAAACAAGGTCTTCATAGGACTTTACGGATCTGGAAAGACGGAAATCGTTATAAATTTTGCAATAAATAGTAGAAACAACGGAACAAAAGTTGCAATTGCCGATGTGGATGTGACTGCGAGTTATTTCAGAGTCAGGGATTTCAAAGATTTACTCCAGAGAAAGGGAGTGCATGTTGTAGCACCACCTGAGTATATTATGAAAGCAGACGTTCCTCTGATCGATCCAAGCGTCGTTGGTTATCTGCAAAATCCGGATTATTTGGTCCTATTGGACGTGGGAGGCGACGAAAAGGGAAGCATTGTGCTCGGGTCGATAAAAAAGTATCTTTCAGATGCGGATGTGTACTTTGTGATTAACACTGTGAGACCTTTCTGTGAAAGCACTGATAAGATCTGTGGACACATACAAAGAATCAGTCGAGTGGCATCAATCAGTGTGAATTACTTAGTGAACAACACGAATCTCGGTACTCAAACGACTTTAGATGTGATCAGAGAAGGTGAAAGAATAGTGAAAGAAGTGTCGAGGATCACTTCCATACCTGTGGCGTTCAACGTGGTGGCTGAGCCTCTCGATTATGTTGGTGAATTTAAAACGTTCAGAATAAAGAGATTTCTCATCAGAAAGGAGGATCCATTTGAGGAAAGCTTACATTGAGATAGATGAAGAAAGGTGTAAGGGTTGTGGATTGTGCATCAATGCTTGTCCTCAAAAAATCATAAGGTTTTCAGAGAAATTCAACAGCAAAGGTTATCATCCTGCAGAACAATATGATCCTGACGGTAGGTGTAATGGCTGTGGTTTTTGCTATATGATGTGCCCGGATGTTTGTATCACTGTTTATAGGCTCGTTGCTACGAGAGGTGAAATTCAATGAAGAAGATCATGATGAAGGGAGTAGAAGCCATTGGGGAAGCTGCCATAATGGTAGGTTGTCGAAATTTCTTTGGTTACCCTATAACGCCTCAAAATGAGTTGACGGAGTACATGGCTAGGCGATTGCCAGAAGTTGGGGGTTGTTTTTTACAGGCGGAAAGTGAAGTGGCAGCTGTCAATATGATTTATGGCGCCGCAAGTGTTGGAAAACGTGTGATGACTTCCACTTCTTCTCCCGGTTTTAGCCTCATGCAAGAAGGGATCTCTTACATAGCTTGCGCTCAGCTACCGGCTGTCTTTGTGAATGTGGTGCGTGGAGGACCAGGTTTGGGTGATATACAGCCGTCCCAGGGAGATTATTTCCAAGCAACGAAAGGAGGAGGACACGGAGATTACAGATTGATCGTACTTGCACCTTCCACTGTTCAAGAAGCGGTTGAACTGACTCAGCTTGCTTTTAATTTGGCCGACAAATACAGAAACCCGGCGGTTATACTTGCTGATGGCCTACTCGGTCAAATGATGGAACCAGTTGAGTTGGAAGAAAGGCAAACAGTTTATGATAACAGCAGCTGGGCCTTGACGGGCGCGGATGGTAGGCCACCGAGAAAAGTGACTTCTTTCAACATAGATCCTTACGAGTTGGAGAAGATGAACTTGAAACTTCAAGAGAAGTACAGAAGGATGGAAAACGAGGAATCACGTTGGGAAGAATTCAACGCGAGCGATGCTGAAATACTCCTCGTCGCGTACGGTACTGTAGGCAGAATTTGCAAAAGTGTTGTAAAGATGGCTCGAGAGGTAGGTATGAAAGTCGGGCTCTTTAGGCCCATCACACTTTATCCGTTCCCGTACAAACCTCTCGAAGAAATAGCCAAGCGTGTTTCACTCATTCTCACGGTCGAGATGAGCTCTGGCCAGATGCTTGAAGATGTAAAACTTGCAGCGTTGAGATTGACCCGTATAGAGTTCTACGGGCGTATGGGTGGCGTTGTTCCTACACCAGGAGAGATCTTTGAGCAATTGAAGCGATTCGTTGGGAGGCATTGACGATGGAATACAGAGCCGTCTATAAGATGCCCAGAGCACTCAGCGGAAAACAATTTACATATTGTCCAGGTTGCCACCATGGAATAGTGCACAGATTGATCGCAGAAGTGATCGATGAGCTTAATATAAGAGAGAAAACGATCATCATCGCACCCGTCGGTTGTTCCGTTTTTGCGTATGAATTCTTCGAACTTGACGGAACTGTCGCACCCCACGGTAGAGCTCTAGCCGTTGCTACAGGAATGAAGAGAGCCAGGCCAGATCTGGTGGTTTTTACCTACCAAGGGGATGGGGATCTGGCGGCCATAGGCACAGCTGAAACCATTCACGCCGCAAACCGCGGTGAAAGAGTGACAACGATTTTCATCAACAATGCGATATACGGTATGACCGGAGGACAGATGGCACCCACAACGTTGCTCGGTATGAAGACTACTACGTCCCCGTACGGCAGGTCCGCTGAGAGGGAAGGTTACCCAATTCACGTGTGTGAAATTTTGAAAGAATTGAGAGGTGTTGCTTACCTAGCGAGAACGAAAGTGAACACGCCAAAGGATGTCATCAACACGAGAAGGCACATAAAAAAAGCTTTCCTCGCCCAACTGAAAAATGTGGGATTCGGTTTGGTAGAGGTTCTATCCACCTGCCCGACGAACTGGGGTATGGACCCGTTGCAAGCGGGTGAGTGGATCGATGAGAGTATGGCCAAAGAATATCCTGTCGGTGTTTTAGTCGACAGGGTCGGTGAGGAAAAGTGACGCTGAGTTTCATTCTCTCAGGCTTTGGCGGTCAAGGCGTCATGTTGATGGGTCAGATCCTCGCTCAAGCTGGGATGATCGAGAACAAACATGTCACCTGGTTTCCTTCGTATGGACCAGAAATGCGCGGAGGCACTGCGAATTGTACAGTGGTGATCAGTGATGAACAGGTTGCCTCTCCGATCGTTGATACACCTGACGTCGTCGTAGCCATGAACATACCATCGCTCTTGAAATTTGAATCAAGATTGAAAGAGGGAGGATTTTTGTTTCTGAACACTTCTGTGATTGATAGAAAGCCGAGTAGGAACAACGTTTGTGTGATTGAGGTTCCAGCAAATGAGATCGCTGAAAAGATCGGAAGTTTGAAAGTTGCAAATATGGTGATGCTTGGTTCTATTATTGCGAAAACTCGGTGTGTGAAGAAAGAATCAATCATTAAGGCTTTATCTTACAAGCTTGCGGAGAAAGGCTCAAAGTTACTGGAATTCAATATTAAGGCGATCGAGGCGGGTATAGCACACGTAGGCGGATGAGATAGACCCACCCATTGGCCGGAGCGGGAGCTCCGGCATTTTTTATTGCAAGAACTTGAATCTGTAAAAGCCGAGGAAGTGTGGATTTTTTTCGTTCGGCATCCAAGTAGGATCGTAATTCATCAGTTCTCTGAATCTTACGAGCCTCAATTCACCAGGTCCTCCTGCGATGGGACCTGTGTGATAAACGAGCCAACCTTCATCTTCTGACAAGCCAAGAGTCCCAACGTAGATCATGAGATGGTAAGGGAACTCGAAATCCTGAGGGTGAAAGAAAACGAGTACATCTGAAGGGGTAGCTTTCCTCACATCCTTGGTCACAAAATTCATATTGCACTCGATCAGAATTCTCGCCACAGCGAAGTTAGTGAAGTCTGTCTCGTCATTGAATTCACCACGCTTTGTTCTGAATAATTTTTCACCAACTAAAGGTAAGTTGGGATAATTGTACTTCTGAACGTCTTCGAAGATGGGGCCTACATACTTGACAGTTTTCAGCCACCATTTGTCATGTTTTCTGAGTGCCTCTCGAGCACAGTATCGGATAAAACCTGCACAATCTCTCTCTTTGGTACTCCAAAGAACTGGATCGTTTTCAAGTGCAGAAATAGCGATCCAGACGAACCAGTTCCTGAATCTTTCACTGTCTTTGCTATCGAGCTCCAAGCAATCTGGATAACCATCTGAATCGCTATCGAATTTGCTCGGTTCCGCCACAATTGTGTGAACAATCCTCTTTTTGAAAATTCCACGGTTCACGAAAGTCAGGTTGATCCTCTCGCCGGGTTTAACATCTTTGATGATTATTCCTTCTTCAGCTTTCTGAATCTTTTTGTTGCTGAGAACCTTGGCCGAGGTAATCCTCGCGCGAACGAAGAGATCTCGCACGGAATCGACCACAAAGTCTGGTCGCCGAATCTCGACTGAGAAAGAAAAATAATCAGCGAGATTGATCGACAGGAACACGCCTATAACGATCAATGAAAGAAAGAACGTCTTCATTGTGCACCTCTTTCAAGAATTTCAAAAGGTGGAACTTGTGTCGACCAACGAGATTCTCAGGCTTCACATTTGTCAGATAGAGTATCAGGCCTTCTTGTGCCCATTCGGGTAGATCAAAGTTGAGTGAGAGAACGTGGTGCAAAAGCTCATGGGTGAGGATTTCTTCGAGCAATCCTTTCGATCTCAAGATGGTGAAGGGTTGAGTCCAAATCACGCCTTTCGAGTACACTGCTGCTATACTGTAAGGTTTACCTGTGAGAGTGTGAAATTCTTCGAGTGATTTGCACTCGATTATCAGCACGTTTGTGTCTAATTCAACCTGCAGGAGGTGACATATCTTCTTTAGATCTGCCAAGGCAGGATTCAAAGTCCCTGCCAGAGAAAGTTCATTGATGGTCCAAATCTTCGCCATCCATCCCGATGTAAAGCACACAAGGATCAGAATGAGAGTACAGACCTTGTTTGTACATAGAATAGGCCCTCGCTGGGAGCAATTGATAAATCCCATCCGTAGTAACCCTCCAAACGTAACTGAACGTATCACCCCGGCTGAACATCGCAAAGAACGCGATCCTATCTTCGTGTAATTCGTGCGCAGAATACCAAGCATTCCATGGTCTGTACCAACCGTAATCGAACTTCAAATACTCGGAGCTGAGATTCCTCTCACGATAGTTCGTGATCACCTGTGCACAGGAAGCGAAGAAATCTTCAATTATTAGATATTGACCCTCGTTCTTCTCGAGTTTCAAAACAGTCTTTGCTATGTTCCCAGCTTCGAGTTTCACTGTTTCTTTTGCAAAAATGATTTCGAAGGTCCCTTCCCCAATGTACGAATCGTTCCCAGAAAATTTCACGTTGCTGGCCACTAATCGTTCCCCATCCCAGTAATGAACGACACGCGCAACGAATGGGAGCACCACAAGGGAGTCTTTCTTCACCCAGTATGAACTATCTCTGCTTTTCAGCAAGATCTCTCTATCGGAGCAACTCAGTTCTTCTATCTCTTCCGGCACTTCCATGAGAAAGATATCGTTCAGCCAGAGCTCTTTTCCTTTGAGGAGCACAACGTTCGAATTCACAATCGCCACATCTTTCACGTCTTGATGGATCGTGACACTTTTGTTCTTAGTGTCGCAGATCAACGCAGCGTTGTTCTCAAGTTTTGCGACAATGATTTGGGATGATGCAATCAGCTTTTCGAAGTTGTAGATCACGTTTAAAAGTTTGAGTTGGTTCGATCGAACCGAAAATTTCACACCACCGTATTCAAAATTCTTTGGTTCATCATATTCAAATGCAAACACGCACAATGCGGTTTCTTCTGGTTCCACTTTTTTGATGCGGATCGGTACCAAGTCTGTACCCAAAGGGATGAATGCGTCAATGAGCTGTCTCTCTTCCTCCAGGTACAGCTCGTAGCGCTTGTGGATGTACCTTTCAATCTTCAATCCTTCGCTCACAGCTGAGATCGGTCGTTCGAGGTAAACCACATGCACCTCAACCAACCCTTCCCCTTCTATCTCGAGTGAACCTTTATCGAGTGAGATCTCAGCTTCGGTGTTGAGGAAGAAACTCTTACCGTTGTTTCTAACCGAAATGTTGGGACTGTCGAGTCGAGGCAAGGCTTCAAGTAGGGCGAGAATCGAGTAAGAGGTATCCTTAGTGGAATACCAGAAGTAACCATCCTTTTTACTAAGCAGGTAGTTGATCAGTTTTGCAGCGAGGGGTGAATCTTTTTCCCACTTCAATAGAGCCCTCAGCAGAACGCTGCAGAGCTGGACGTCACTGACAAAGTGGTCCTGAAAATCAAGCTGCAGGTAAGCTATCTTATCGCTCTGCTTCAAAAGAGTTAAGGCTCTTTGCAAAGAATCTCTCGACACTAAGGCATTGAAAATGAAGTCTATTTCATCTTTCGGCTTGAAGCCCTCATAATTTATTCCATACAAATCGAGCACGTAGGTACCGTACCCAGTGGGATTACTCCTGAGATAATCGATACCCCTTTCAAGAACAGTTTTTGACACATCATACCCCGCTCTAACTGCTTGATACAAACCCTCCATTACGTAGGCACTCATCATGGGATGGCTCTCATCTTTCTCCCACCATCCCCAACCTCCGTCGGGATGTTGGTAATTGTAGAGTCTCACCAAACCTTTCTGAACGATCTCGTTGAGCTTCGGGAACTCTAAGCCCAGCCTTGTAGCAACGACAGCAGGGAAGAAACTACTCATAGTTTGCTCGGTACAGCCATACGGATAGCGTATGAGCTTTTCTATGCTTTCCTTAACCATAGGTACGATACTCGTCAGGACTTTCAATTTTGCTTGAACATATTCTCCCTTCGGTAACTCAATTCTTTTAACACCTTCAATCTTTTCTAAAAGGTAGTATTCCCTTTCGAAGGCGAACGGTTTCACTGGCACATTGAGGGCGATCGCATCTGTAAACTTTGAAACAGCGTAAAGAGTGATCGTCGATGGATCTGAGGGTTGAACCGCTTGAACAAGCCATTTCTGTGTGATCGGTAAGTTCGGTAGTATGTACGCTTCGTTCGAAGCATCGGGTCGAACCAATCTTAAATTCTTTGGGATTTCCAACCAGTATCTAGTTTTCAGCGATTCGTTCGTCTGGTTGAAGACGGTTGCACCTATCTGTACTGAATCGTTCTCTCTGAAAAAGGTCGGTAGATGAGGTCTGACGTAGAAAGACTTACTCACGATCATGGAACCAGACCCTTGTGAGAAGAGGCAAGGTGAAAACCCATATACAGTTGTCCGAAAGGTGGTGATGTTGTCTGGGACTTTGAAACGCAGTGCTGTACGGCCTTGTTCTAACTTCAGTGAGGGAATCCACAGTGCAGTATCGGGAAAGTATTCTCTCACGTTTATCTTTTCCATCACAGCATTTCTCTTGAAATCCTCAAAGGAGGTTTCTTTTGAAACCAACCGGGCGTAGAGAGTGTCTCTCAGAGAATAAAGCCTCCAGGTGTATGCGAAACCATAAGAAACAGAAGGATAGGTATTTTCAGGGTACAAGAACTCCTCGAGATCTGGTGGATCTCGTCTCAACATCGCATAAATTGCTTCATCAATCAATGCAAGGCATATGTTATTCGCTTCGCCTTCGATCAGCAAAGTTGCCATTTCGCCGGGTTCATATTGCGATTTGTCAAAAGAAACTTTGAGTTTGGAAACGTTGGTTTGACGCCGTACTGAGATGATTTGGCTTTTTTCCACTTGTCTACCGTTTTCAAATCCCAGGAAGACGATGAAGAGGTTTCTTTCAACCACATCTTCAGATACTCGCAGAGTTATTGAAATGGTATCAACAAAGTCGATGGGTATGGCCTCATAGATCTTCTCTGCAATTAGAGTAAGTAAACCTGTTGCGCGATGAGGTGAGATCAGATCCACTTGGATCGTTTGACCTGGTTGAACAATTGTTTCAGGACAGAGCATGGTCAGTTCGCTGGGTTTGTATCCCTTACCGTATGCATGAACATAGAGTCGTTGTTTCGCTTTTCCAAACATCAGTTCAATCTGATACGTCTTTGATTGCGAGGGCAGAAAGGTGAACACAGCTTTGCCTTCTGTAACGGGAACGGTCTGTTGGATTGTATCGATTTTCACCGTCAACGTTCCTTCGACAGGTTCCCCGGACACTTTCGTTACAAAGGCAGCTATTTTCACTGATTCTCCCGGACTCGTCCATATCTCGTCTCGCTCAAGTTCTATCTTTACATCGTCTGCCCACACTCGCACGGACTCAGTTTCTTCCACTTGGCGTTGACTTTCATCGGTGGCTATGACCTCTATCGTGTAATAACCGTCGAAACCTTCCTCTGTCTTGACCTCCACGATCAATTTACCCTCTTCATCTGTGAGATCCAAACCTCTATGGGCTAAGAAAGGTTCCTCGTAGAAAGGTTTCGCATGGATATAGTAAGCGACTTGTGCACGTGCGACAGGTTGTTCGTTGAAATAACGAACGAATATTTCAAAGCGCACAACCTTACCCGAGAACAGGGGTTCTTCTGGAACTCGAATCGAGATCTTGTACTCCGGTTTCCTGTACTCTTCAACAACGAAAGAGTTGTAATACGATTTATCGGCATGAAAGACGGTTAAGTTGTAGACACCGACGCTCGCTGTTTCAGGGAGTTTGAACTCGTCAAAAAATCCTCCTAGTTCGTCCGTTATCAGGGATTTTCTGTAAAGTTCATTGTTTTTAGAATCCTTCACAACCACTGAAACTGAACTCTTTCCGAGTGCTTCGTAAAGATTGCCACGTTTGCTGAACAGTTGACCTCGAAAACGGACCGTATCGTTGGGTTTGTATATGGGTCGATCTGTGAACAAGAAGAGTTTTTCGTCTGCGTATTCCTCTTTGTAGGGAAAGTAGATCTCGCCGAACGTACATGTTTCTTTTTGAACATAGAAGAAATCGCAAGCAGTCTCACAGATAGCTATTCCTGCGGGATTCGTTTGGGTTTCGAAGACGAGCCTTGAATCCTCATAAAAGAAAACTTTCGCGCCAGACACGAACCCACCATTTTGTCTCATCACACACAGAATCGTTTTCTCACCATCCGTGAAGTGAACCGCTTCCAAATCGGTTATGACCAAAAAGGTTTCATCCAACAGGATTTCCTTTCCCCGTTCGTCTCGGCTCGTCAGACTCGCATAGTACAGACCCAATCTGTCGAACCTCAGAGAGAAAGTTTCCCAGTCTTTGGTCGGTGTGTAAGCTCTGCGTAAAACAACCGCCCCAAGATTTGAGCTGATTTCTTTTTGCTCCCCTACTCCTATCAGTTTAGAAAGCAAGATGCTCTCATTTTTCAATTCTCGAATGGTTAGCACGACCGTTTTGAGATCCATCCCATAGACTGTGAACTTCAATTCTTGTCCCTTCATCATCAAACCCGATCGACTGAAAAAAGCGTAGTTCGCAACAGCTACTGTTACCACTATTGAAATCATGATGAAAAAGAGCAATTTTCTCATGGTCCATCCCACCTTTCTAACCCCTTGAAATTCATTTTGTGATCGTAGATAAAGTTCAAAAATGTCATAGGAGCAAAATGGGTTTTAGACCAACACTTGGTGATTTCTTTTACCAATCGTGGTCTTCCGAACATCTCCCACCCACTTTTCCAACGTGCGAAACCTTCCTCTTCTACGAAATATATGCAGCCGTTTTTCTCACACAATGACCAACTTGCGAGATGGAAGATGCTCAAGGTTTCATACTGGTTCAAACGCAATTCCAAAAAGCCACTTGTCTCGGGAAATTTACCCTCAATTTCAGTCAATCTGCGCAGGTTAGTCTCATTGAGATTTCCAAGCAACCCCTTCGCCTTTATGAATCTGGTTTCCACAAGGTGCTTTGCTATGAGGCTTTCTGCAGTTTTCTCGAACACAAATGCAGGCTGCCTTTCAACGGTGTATATGTGAATGGGAGCAACTATTTTTCCCCCAGTTTTGATTTGATCTATCCAATGAGGTGATATTTTCTCCACAGCGACTGTTACCACTACGGCATCGTAAGGTGCAAACTTTTCAAAACCGTAGTATCCATCACCATTAACGAAGAGAACATTTTCAAGACTCAGCTTTGAGACGACCTCGACTGCTTTCTCAAAAAAATGCTCGTTGAATTCGATTCCCACGACAAGACCGCTTTCTCCAACTACATGAGCCATTATACAAGCGTTGTAACCTGTGCCTGAACCTATCTCGAGAACTTTAAAACCTTCTTTCAGATCAGCGGAGGCCATAAATAGAGCCATGAGTGAAGGCTGGCTCGAAGTGGTATACTCATTTCCATCCTTCGAGGTCACTATCACATCATCTGAGTAGACGATCTCAGGAGGATAGTAATATTCACTGAACAGTTCACGTGGAACTTTAGTGAACGCTTCAATCACACGCTCGGGAAAGTCTCCCATGGAAGAAATTTGTCGTGCAAGATGATGCCGCCAATCCATAAGAAGATGCCTTCTCTTTTTGATTTTTGTTAACCAAATTTTACCACTTGCAGCGTTAAAATGAAATTAGAACGACCTTCTGAGGTGGAGGATTTTCATTCTGACACCGAGGAAGGGGAAAGTGAGTGCACGATTTACCCCCTTTCTCGGTGGTCGAGAAGGGGGTTTTCATTATGGAGCGTTTTTACATAGTGAACATTGTCGTTGAAGACAGGCAAGCATCTTACAGATCCGTCAATGAACTTCTACACGACTTTGCTGAGGTTATAAGGTTGAGAGTGGGCTATCCCGTGCCGGAGGAGAACATAGCTATCATTTTGCTTATCGTTAAGGGAACGAACGATGTGATGGGTAGTCTAACGGGCAGATTGGGACAGATCAACGGTGTGCGTGTGAAGAGTGCCGTCATAAAGTGAGGTGATCTTCAATGCTTGTACTGTTGAGGAAGATAAAGGAAGAAGAATCTTTCATACCTCATGGAGAGATAGAAAAGTTACTCGAGAAGACGAGGAATCCTGAAACCAGGAAAATTGAGAGTATCATCAGCAAAGCTATGCAGAAGGAGAGACTCAGTCCAGAGGAAACGGCAACCTTGCTGAACGCAGATAAACCAGAACAGGTAGAACTCATAATGAGCGCTGCTCAAAAATTGAAGGAGGAGATCTATGGAAATAGGATCGTGCTTTTTGCACCTTTGTACATCGGTAATTTGTGCATAAACAATTGCCAGTACTGTGGATTCAGAACAGAGAACGCGGTTGTCGTGAGAAAAACTTTGAAAGATGAAGAACTCGAGTCCGAACTTTATGTACTCACTTCGAAGGGCCATAAGAGATTGATTGTGGTCTTTGGAGAACATCCCGTGTATTCACCAAAGTTCATAGCTAAAACCATAGAGAAAATTTACAATTACAAAAACGGGCCGGGCCAGATAAGACGAGTGAACGTGAACGCAGCCC
>CAYXCE010000003.1:9256-18069 GCA_964463395.1 uncultured Pseudothermotoga sp. | reverse complement strand
GTATAACGAGTGGTACGACCTTGCATTCGAATGCTGACTTCACTGCTTCAAGCGTGGCGGAGAAGTTCGCCCTCTCCTTATCCATCTGGTTCACGAAAACCAAAATTGGTTTGGACATTTCCTGAGCTATTCGCCATGTTCTCTCAGTTTGTATTTCAACCCCAGCCACAGCGTTGATGACACTCACGACATTCTCACACACGAAAATCGCATTGATCACCTCAGCTATGAAATCACCGAAACCAGGTGTGTCTATAGTAGTCAAGAGGTGATCTTTCCACTTGAAGGTGAACACGTGAGAGGTTATACTCGAACCCTTAGCTTCTTCTATGGGATCAGTATCGATAAGCTTGTTCGAAATGCGGTCAACCAATCCCACCGTTTTGAGCATGGAACAAACCAAGAGGGACTTACCTGAACCATTGTGACCGACTAAAACGAAGTTTCTCTTCTTTTCAGCAACAATTGCCATCGTTATGCACCTCCGCTTTCTTTGTTGTCAATCAGACTTTGATACCACTAACAAAGAAACAGGGACAGATCTAGTCCAACCAGTTGGAGTTCTACTCACTACCTTATCTTTGACGACCATAACAGAGGAACTCCCTCCATCGAAATTCATGGCCGAATAGAATCCTTTACTCAAACAAAAATCGACTAATTCATCGTAATTGACACCCCCGGAACTGTTCTGATCACTGATGACCACAATCGCAACCTTTCCATCAGAAGTTGTGGCGATGAGAGTCCTTGTGGCATTCGCTCTTGCAATGTTACCTCCGTAGCGATTTTTTTCTTGATTTCGATCCGGTATGGGTGCTCCCTGATAGAGCAACAAAGGACCAGCTTCGACAGCATGCTTTATCCTGTAAGGAAAGTTCGTATTGATAACATATTCAACTGGATCGCCAGCTTTCACCTCCTGCAAGTATTTTTCATACTTGGACGAGATGGCCAACACGAATCCTTTTTCAGGTGCTCTACTAACCCACCCTCTTGATACAATCCTGCCGTTTTCAACCACAAAATAGAGAGTATCATCTCGCCTGGGTATTTGAAGGCCAAACTCTCTTGTGAATATCAGTACCTCGCCCTGAGCTATGGTGTTTACACCTTTAACGATGAACAGAAGCTGACCAAGTCGTACGTTCAGATCAAAATAGAATCTCTCTATGTGCACGGTTCCGGCGTAGGTGTAGACAAAAATGGGTCTTTCACCGTAAGGAGTTTGCAAGATCTTTCCGTCAACGATCAACAAGCCGATGGGAATTCCGGTCCCCGGATCAAAATAACTTGCGTTCACACCCGCTATCGCATTGTTCTTAGCCACCATGATTTCCACGCTTTCCATGGTACCAATGCCTGAAGAACTTATAGCTGGCCTGAGTTCAACAACACTTGGATCTATCCAAAGGTAGTTCACTAAGAGATCTTTGTTGCCGATACGCTCAGTCGTTTGTTGCCAATACACACCATTTGCGAGCCACTCTCTACCGAGCATCGGCATTCTCAGTTCAAAGACCAGCATGTTTGGTTCCAACTTTGCAGCTATCACAGGCTCAACTTCGACAGCTAAGTTGAGCTCCACCTTGACTGAATCTTCACTACTAGTGATCTTCACGGGATCCATACTGATAGCAGAACTCAAGCAGGGTGAGATCTCGACCGTTAATTTTCCTTTTGAAGTGCGTGTCACGATCATGTGCTCTGATAAAAAACCTACGAAACCCAACCTGAGTTGATTCTTCTCAAAGGTGACGGATCTTAAGATCGGTATCGTGTCGAGCAACGCGACGCAACCCGAAGCTGTTCTGTAAGGCCTGAGGTTTAGAATCTTCTGTAGGATGTCCACCTTGATGAAAACCTTCTTTCCATCGAATCGTGCCGATTTTTCATATACATCCAGAAAATCTACCGTAACATTTCCATCACTGGTGATGAGGACGATTTTTTTCTCGAAAATCAAATAAGCCCGACCAGATTTCTCCGACAAAACGAAAGTCAGCCCCAACTTCTCGAGCTCTTTCACTTCAACAAAACCATTCGACTCTTCCAAAAAAACGAATCTTCCCTGAAGCCCCACCAAAACTTGTGATGTAACTAAGCACGAGATAAACAGAAAAATTGATAGGAAAAATGCGGTTCTCATTCGATCACCTCTAAAACAACTGGAGGTATTTTCAAAGGTTGCTCTGAAAATTCGTAAGCAGACTTAACAAGTTCTAAAGCTGCCATTAGATCACTCCTGCTTGAATAATACAATCTTGTGATCACATCACCAGCATCGACCCACTCTGATATCTTTTTAACCAGTTCGATGCCTACCGAGTGATCTATATCATCTTCTTTTCTTGTTCTACCTCCACCCAACGTCACGCAGGCTCTTCCAATGGCTTCAGCATCAACCTTCGCAATGTAACCAGCGCATTCACTCCTCACATCAAGGATATTTTTACTGACAGGCAACTTGTTTGGATCGTCCACAATTTGAGGATCACCACCTTGATGTTCAATGAATCTTTTGAACAACGTCAACGGTTTGCCTGAATGAACCATTCGCTCGATGTCTTCCTCAGCCACTTGGATGCCAGCTAAATCCAGCATTTCCTTTGAAAGGACATAAGAAAGCTGCATCACGTCAGTTGGGCCGTTTCCTCTTAAACACTCAACGGCTTCGATCACTTCCAGAGAATTTCCAACCATTCGCCCCAATGGTTGATCCATGTTAGAAATTACTGCTTTTGCTCTCTTGCCTCTCCGTTTAATGATATCTATCATTAAATAAGCAAGCTTTTTAGCTTGTTCTAAATCTTTCATGAACGCCCCACGACCAACCTTAACGTCAAATAAGATCGCATCC
This sequence comes from uncultured Pseudothermotoga sp., assembly GCA_964463395.1. Classification (GTDB taxonomy): domain Bacteria; phylum Thermotogota; class Thermotogae; order Thermotogales; family DSM-5069; genus Pseudothermotoga_A. The sequence continues at coordinate 15,209 of CAYXCE010000003.1, read as the reverse complement.
GCACCAGCCGCAAGTTTTTTGCTAACAATACTTGAAGCGATCAAAGACAAATTTTCAACTGTCGCTGTTGCATCCCTCAAGGCATAGATTTTTTTGTCGGCTGGGGCAAGGTTTTCCGTTTGGCTCACGATGGAAAATCCCACCTCATCGACGATCTTGAGAAACTCTTCTTTTTTCAAAGTTGTCTTCATACCCGGTATCGATTCAAGTTTGTCTATAGTACCACCTGTATGACCTAAGCCGCGACCAGACATCTTGGCGATCTTGACACCAAAACTGGCAACAATGGGAAGCACGACAAAACTTATTTTGTCCCCCACTCCTCCACTTGAATGTTTGTCGAGCTTGACACCCTTCAAGGATGAAAGATCGAGTTGTTCGCCTGACTCAAGCATGGCTATAGTTAAATCGTATGTTTCTCTCTCACTCATTCCTCGGAAGTAAACGGCCATGAGAAACGCTGCCATTTGGTAGTCCGGAATTTCTCCTTTTGTGTATCCTCGAACTACGAATTCGATTTCTTCCTTTTTGAGCTCCATTCCATCTCGTTTTTTTCTTATGATGTCGTACATTGTCATTGGCTTTCCACTTCCTGTTCCAGAGGGATCACTACTGTGAACGTTGTTCCAACACCAACTTCGCTACTCACACTTATCTGTCCTCCGTGCCTGTCAACGATCGACTTCACAATTGACAAACCAAGGCCAGAACCACCCATTTTTCTGCTCCTACCTTTGTCTACTCGATAGAACCTGTCGAAGATCCGAGACAAAGCATCTTTTGGTATACCTGGACCCGTGTCGGAAACCTCTATGATGGCGTGATTGTCCTCTTTTTTCACATCGACTCTTACGCGTTTTTCACCCATCTCTTTTAAAGAAGTGTATTTAATGGCGTTATCAACGAGATTCAACAGCATCTGGACCATTCTGTCCTGATCTGCCCAGATCGTCACGTTCTCACAGTGCGTCTCTACCTCAACACCGTACTCCTTCGAAAATGGTTCGACGATCGAAAGTACGTAGTTGACAACCATACATAAATCCGTTTCTTTGAACTCGAACCTAGCCTCGCCGGACTCTAATCTCTCTAGATCGAGCAAGTCGTTTATCATCCTCGACATCCTCGCCGCTTCATTCTCGATGATGGTCAAGAACCTTTTGCGCATTTCAACGTCCATGTCTGGATCATTCAAAAGTGTTTCCGCGTAACCATGAATAGACGTGAGCGGTGTTCTCAACTCGTGCGAAACGTTGGAAACAAACTGTCTCCTCAGTTCGTTCAGCTCGTGTTCTTTCGTTACATCTCTCATTATGATGACGATTCTGCGCTCTCCTCTTGGCAATAACACAGGAATCATCTTGCATGAATAATATCTCTTTTCATCATTGATATACATCACAATATTTGCTTCCTGTGACTGCCATGATTTCACCGTCTCTTCAAACAATTCTATGACGTAATAATCTTCTACAGCTTCATATATTTTCCTTGCGATAGGTTCAGATCTGGTGATCTTATGTGCCGCAGTATTGGCAAAAGTTATAGTTCCATCAGCTTCAACGAATAAAATTGGATCAGAAATATTATCGAGCAAGGTCAATATGTTTTCCCTACTTCTCTGAGCAATCGCCAATTCTTCCTCTATGGTCCTCAGTTTTTTACGTAACCGTTCTAACACATAGGAGGGTGGAGAGTCTTCGATCACATCAGCAAGTTCTGCCACCCTCCTGAAGAAGCGCAGAAGGTTTCTGTTGGATCTGAGCAGCGACAGCGAATACAAAAAAAACCCTGTCGCTGCAACTGCGGCGACTACGAGTAAGATTACCACAAATTACTCTTCCTTCCCAGGATCGCGGAACTTGTAACCCTTGCCTCTCACCGTGATGATGTACTTCGGATTTGAAGGATCCTCTTCAATCTTTGTTCGCAACCTGCGGATGTGTACGTCCACAGTCCTCGTATCGCCGTAGTAATCGTAACCCCACAACTTGTCGAGTAAAACATCCCTGCTGAAGACCTTTCCCTCATTTTCAGCGAGGAATCTGAGCAACTCGAATTCAAGCGGTGTTAATGCCACCTTTTGTCCATTCACTCTCACTTCATACCTTTCAACATCGATTTCGAGCCCCTTGGCAACGATCTTTTTGGGTCTTTCTTCGCGTTCCTGTGCGCTCAGCTGGATTCTTCTAAAGATTGCCTTGACACGCGCAATCATTTCTCTAACGCTGAACGGTTTGGTGATGTAATCGTCCGCACCGAGTTCTAAACCGAGCACTTTGTCGAATTCCTCTCCTTTGGCGCTCAGGAAGATAACAGGTGTATTCTTGTACTTCTCCATGGACCTGAGCTGTCTGACGAGTTCGAATCCATCCATCTGGGGTAACATGATGTCAACGATGAACATGTCCACACTCTCGTTCGTAGCAACCTTGAGTGCTTCTTCTGCATCGTATGCTTTCAGCACATCGTAACCTTCCCGAGCCAGATTGTAGCTCACAAGCTCGATGATGGAAGGATCGTCATCGACTACCAAAATCTTCTTCTTCGCCATAATCGCACCCTTACGGGTACACCTCCTTTCAAGAACGTTCACCGTGTTAACATTATAACAGACAAATGACAGTTGTGCCAGTGTTTTATCCAATAGTTCTCGTCAGATCTCTCCTACTTGGTTTAGAAAATCGAGCAAAAACCACTTAAGAAAACCGGAGAAATCCCTGATGATTCCGATTGTGATCCTTTTTAATTCCTTCAATTCTTCCTCGTGCGCAACAAAATCACTCCAACTGAGTGTTCGATCGAGATTCGGATAGACCTTCTCGAAAATGGCATCAACTCTATACAGATTACGCAAGCCGAGCAGTCTCACCCGCTGGATCAGTTCCCTCAAATTCCTCGTCTGCTTTGGTTCTGCCTCCGTGATGATCCTCAGCGCTTCTTCATCTTCGAGATAGAGTAAATACGCGAGGAACTCATCGTAAGAGAAATGTCTGTAAGCCAATTCCATACCCCTGTCTTTATTCCACAGAAGGCTTTCCAGAACGTCGCCCAAACGGCCGGGTGCGTTGTGATAGGGCATAGACAGATCTTCAAGGTGATGGATCGCCCTGGCGAGGAAACGATAACCCCAATATCTATCTCCCTTTTTGAAAGCTTCTCTCGACATGTCGACAAAATACAGGAAAGATTCACTACCCTCAAAAAAATCGAAGAAGAGCAGTTTATACTTCATGTGCCTGACTCCTTGACTGTTACCGATGATAGATTGGAACCTTGACAGATTCAAACCCTCATCCATCCCGAGGTCTGGTTCTACAGAATAGACTGTGAGCAACTGCCAAACTGGTACTTGACCATCGATCGGTTTAGGATCTGGAGGATAGAATTTTGCCCACGCAGGTACAAAGGTTGAAATGAATTTTCCACAGACATCATCGAGTATCAACCTTTCTGTGTTGTAAACTCTCTTCTCTTCATAAGCATATGGATTTATCCGCACGAGCGAGTCTGCATTCGGCAAGGTAGATTTGACGATCAAATAAGTCAATGTCTCGTGCGCAGACCATGCAAAAGTCAGAACGAATGCGAAGAGCAACACAAAGCTCATAAATCTTTTCATCCACATCACCTCAAGAAGAATTTACCACGTTAAAAGCATTAGTGAGCATACGAAAGTAAAAGAGAGCATACGTGAGAATGAGAAAGCATCTCTATGTTGGTTCAAGATAGTCCGCAATTGTCAATAACTGTCGTATTTTGCCAGACTTTGAATTTCTTGGCTTGAATGTTATCATATTGTTGCATAGAAAGGAGGAATTCCGATGAACAGTCAATTTTACATCGACATTGAATACACGTATGGTGCTCACAATTACAAACCTCTACCAGTTGTCATCGATAGGGCTGAACGTGTATGGGTGTGGGATGTGGAAGGTAAAAAATACATAGATATGCTTTCGTCCTACTCAGCACTGAACCACGGTCACAGGCACCCAAAGATCATCAAAGCTATGTTGGATCAGCTCCAGAAGGTCACACTCACATCGCGCGCATTCCACAACAGTGTGTTAGGTTTATTCGAGGAAAAGTTGGCGAAGTTCGCGGGGTACGACAAAGTTCTCCCGATGAACACGGGAGCCGAGGCTGTTGAGAGCGCTCTGAAGATTGCCAGGAAGTGGGCTTATTACAAACGTGGCATACCCATGAACGAGGGCAATATCATTGTGGCGGAAGGAAATTTCCATGGAAGAACGATCACTATAGTTTCGTTCTCGACAGAACACCAATACAGAGATGGTTTTGGACCTTACACACCAGGTTTCAAAGTTGCCAGATTCGGTGATGCCAATGAAGTCGAAAAGTTGATCGATGATAAAACGCTGGGTATATTGATTGAGCCAATTCAGGGTGAAGGCGGCGTTAGAGTACCGCCTCAAGGCTACTTGTCCAACCTCAGAGAGATCGCCACGAAGCATCGAATATTGTTGATGTTCGACGAAATTCAAACGGGTCTCGGTAGAACGGGGAAGATGTTCGCTTGGCAATGGGAAAACGCCAAACCCGACGTACTGATACTCGGAAAAGCCCTCGGTGGGGGTGTCTATCCAGTCTCAGCAGTGTTGGCCAGCAACGATGTGATGGATGTACTCAAGCCGGGAGATCACGGTTCAACGTTCGGTGGTAATCCACTCGCTGCCGCGGTTGGAATGGCTGCAGTGGATGTTCTCGTTGAAGAAAAACTCGACGAGCGTGCACGTACACTCGGTGAATACTTCATGAATCAACTCAAGCAAATCAAGAGCGACTGTGTAAAAGAGATAAGGGGAAAGGGTTTACTGATAGGTGTGGAGATTAAAAAAGAATTCGGTCCGGCACGACCTTTCTGCGAGAGACTCGCCAAGCTCGGTGTTTTGTGCAAAGAGACACACGAACAAGTGATCAGGTTCGCTCCGCCGCTCGTGATAGAGAAGGAAGAGATCGATTGGGCACTGGAAAGGATTGAGAAAGTCCTCACAGAAGAACCTTCACGTGAGCACATCAAGACAGCAAAGCTTTTCTGAGATCACTCTGAAAAGAAGGCCGTCCAAATGGACGGCCTTTTTTGTAAAGTTCCCTTCAAATCGTTCAAAGTTTCTATGAATTAAGATTTCGGTTAGTAAACCATGGGAGGTGATCCGTCATGAAACCTTTCATTGTTCTTGTGAACGCCTCAGAAAGGAAGTATGGAAACTCTTCACAACTGTTGTATCTGGCTGCTGAGGGTATCCACGATGGTGGAGGAGATTATGATATTATCTACCTTTCAGACTATATCATCAAACCGTGCATTGGGTGCGCTTCAGATGACGAACGACTCTGCAAGTATCCATGCTTGATTGAAGATGATGGTTTCAACAAACTCGCAGCTAAACTCATCGATTCACACGGTTTCATCGTGGCTACACCCGTTTATTGGTATGCACCCAATGGAATCTTGAAAAATTTCATCGATAGGCTCACCAGTTTAGAGAACATGATAGACCACATAGGTAAGAGCTTGCTCGAGGGAAAAGTTGCAGGATTCATAGCGGCTGGCTCAGACAGTGGTGTGATGATGGCGATATCCTACATGGCAATCACTTTCAACAGCATGGGTGTTCACATCGTCCCCTGGTCGATGGCTTACACTCATTCATCTGATCCCACCGAGGATGTTCAAGCCATGATGGACGCCTACAACGTTGGTTTGATCACGGCGAAGACGGCGAGAATAATCATGGAGAATGGGCCTGTAGGTTATGATCCCAACGTTGATCTTGAGAGACTGAGACGTAAGATTGAAATTGTGCGCTTACAGTTTGAGAACGAGAGAGAATTCAGAATGAAAAAACTGAGCCATTTAAATTGAGGAGGGAGAACATGTGGAGCGTTTCAAGCTTTGCAAAATTCGTCGTTCCAACAGAAGTCAAAA
>CAYXCE010000003.1:0-9246 GCA_964463395.1 uncultured Pseudothermotoga sp. | reverse complement strand
TAGCCTATCTAAAGAAAGATGACGAAGAAATCAGCCTCTTTACAATGGAACTCAAAAACTTCTCATCCCAACTCATCACGACGACAGATTCAATGAGTTTCTTTGATTGGTCACCGGATGGTTGCTGCCTGTTCATGGTGACACCAAGGAAACGCAAGGATCCTGATTTGTACTTCGAAACGCACATTCCGGTCTGGTTCGATGCGAAAGGATTTCTCGATGACCATAAGGATGTTTTTCACATCTTCGATGCAGAATCCTGTCAGGAACTCGATCGTTTTGAGGAAAGAAATGTCGTATTTGCCTTCTGGTCGAAACAGGGTATAGTTTACACACTTGCCCACGAAGAAGCCCCATTCACGATCTTCGATGTGGTGCTCTACGGTAAAGGAAACAAAAAAGTGGTACTTGAAAATGCTGGCATGATCGCGACCGATCATTTTCACAACGATCTCATCTTGTTGGGAAGAAAGCAAAAAAGTGTTTTTCAGCACGATTACGTTTATATCCTCAGGGATGGAGAATTGCTGCCGCTCACAGAGCGTTACGGCTTGGATAATTCCGGGCACATAAGTCTAGAGGTGTGGGCATCCGACAGCGAGGGTTATCCAGTCGTTGCAGGTGACTGGGTTTACTTCAAAACCGGAGAGCGAGGTAACGTGAAGTTGGAACGAATGCACTTGATTGACTTTCACAAAGAAACCATCTTTGTCGATGGAGCCGTGAGTTGCTTCGATGCGAGCGAAGACGGAAAGGTTGTTTATGTCGCAGTCAACAGTGAGCGTGGAGCTGAGGTTTATATGTATCAGAATGGACGCTCTGAAAGAATCACTTCACTGAGCTTGCAGCTTTTGGAAAGTGTCAGAGTGAGAAAACTGAACCATTTTGAGTACAAAAGTTTCGACAACACAACGATCGATGGCTGGTACCTCAAACCTGATGCGTCTTCAGCACCCTTGATCGTTTTTGTTCATGGGGGACCTAAGGGCGCTTATGGAAACTGTCTCTATTTTTTGGGTCAACTTTTAGCACAAGAAGGCTTCTATGTTCTGTACACGAATCCACGGGGTAGTGACAACTACGATGAAAGCTTTGCTCTCGCAGTTAAAGAGAGAACAGGTCTGGAAGACTTCACAGACATCATGTACGGCGTGGAAGCCATCAAAAAGAAAGAAGTCATCACAAGCGTCGGTATAACAGGCATCAGTTACGGTGGATTCATGACCAATTGGGCGATTACCCAGACTGATGTTTTCGATGCGGCCGTGAGTGAGAATGGTATCAGCCATTGGTTCACGAGCTATGCGTTCTCAGATATAGGCTTTTGGTTCGATAAGAATTTGATAGGCGAAGATCCTCTCACCAATGAAAACTACAGAAAGTTGAGCCCTATATTTTACGCGAAGAACGTCAAGACGCCTCTACTTCTGATCCACAGCTTGGAAGATTACCGCTGTCCTCTCGACCAGTCGCTGATGTTCTATACGGTGCTCAAAGACCTTGGCAAGGAGGTTTACATAGCCATTTTCAAAAAAGGAGCACACAGCCACAGCGTGCAAGGCAGTTATTCACACAGATTGAAACGTTATAAATTGATACTGGAGTTCTTCAAGCAAAAACTCATGTTGAAGCGTGAAAAATTTGACCCTGAAGGATGTTTCAAAATCGATTGACAAGCCCGCCGTGAGCGGGCTTGAATCTTGCCCCTTGAAAAGTATTTCTACGCTCGAGTTCTGATTCGATGGCATTCACGATATCGCTTTTCGTCAAACCCCACCTCGCAAAGAGTGTGCCTGTTCGTGGAGGATCGGAAACGAGTCTGTGCACGATTATACTCGGTGATAGATTCTCCAAGAAAGCTATGACTCTTTCAAGGAATGCTTCAAAACTTATGGGCTGGAAAGATCCCTCCTTGAACATTCTTCCCAACGGACTGTCTTCCACAACGTAGAGCGAATGAATCTTTACCCCATCGACGTTCAAATACGAAAGCGTCCTTGCGGTGTCAACGACGTCCTCGAGTTCATCCCAAGGTAAATCGACGATTACGTGCGCAACAATTTCAAGATTGTGCTTTTTGGCCCTCAAAACCGCATCGACGAACTCTGCAACACCATGACCTCTGCCAAGGATCCTGAGCGTCCGAGAATTTATGGTCTGGAGACCGAGCTCTAAAGAAACGTCCACTCTGTTTCTGAACTCGTCAAGAAGGTTCAACACCTCTTCAGGTACGCAATCGGGCCTTGTGGAGACTGCGAGTTGTACTATGGAATCGTCTACGAGCGCCTCTGAATATCTTTCACGCAAAACATCGATGGGAGCATAAGTGTTTGTAAAGGCTTGAAAATATACTATGAACTTGGTTGCTTTGTATTTTCTCATTGCCCATTCTTTTTGTTTGAGTACCTGCTCACGGATGGACAAACCACGCAAGGTATTGAATCCACTGCCGGTGGGATCACAAAAGATGCACTGATTTCCTTTCTCCCTGTTCGGACAAGTGAAGTTGGCGTCTATAGCGAGCCTGTGTACCTTAGCACCATACCGACGTTTGAGATAATCGTTCAATTTGTTGTACCTATCAATCTCTCGATCGCCTCCTCACACTTTTTCAAGATGTATCTTTCATCAACAGTGGGGAATTTCCCGTCGTAATAGATCCACTGTCCTTTCACCATGGTGGCAAACACGTCTGAGGAGCAACCAGCATGAACGAGGTGTGTTTTGATCTTTTTGCGTGGCACGTACCATGGTTTATTCAGATCTATAACGATCAAATCTGCGTCGGACCCGATTTTTATCCTCCCCGGGCTGAGTCCAAGCGCTTTTGCTCCCTGCTCGATCGCCATGGTCAAAGCCTGCTCAACCGAAAGATTTCGTGGATCCATCAATTTTTGAAGCAACACTGCCAAACGCATTTCGTGCCAAACATCGAGACTGTTGTTGCTCGCAGCGCCATCAGTGCCCAGACAGACCTGTACGTTCGATGAGAGAAACTTGCTAATCGGAGCGATACCGCTGCCCAGCTTGAGATTACTCGTGGGATTGTGGACGACGAAGAAATTCTCATTGGCGAGCAAACGTATGTCAGAATCTTTCACGTGAACGCAGTGAGCAAAAAGCACTTTGCATTCTCTCAAGGAAGTTTGAAGAATGTCTCTCAACTCGTAATTCTCTTGGTTCGTTTCGTACAGGTGTATCATGACAGGCGCTTGTAGTTTCAGGGCCACCCTTGCTATTTCATCTATATAATGAATGGAGCAACTGTAAGGTGCATGAGGACCGAATCCCACCTTTATGAGGCCGTTCTTTCCATCCCACTTTTCATAGTATTCCACATTCTGTTTCAACCTACCCCTTTCAGAATCTAGATCTATCAAACCCCGTGTGATCAGAACTTTCATACCGAAATCCAAGGCGGCCCTTGCCACAGAATCGCAGTGAAAATACATATCCGCATAGGCTACGACACCGCGTTTCGCCATCTCCATCTGCGCCAACATCGTACCGTAGTAAACGTCCTGTTCGGTCAATTTCTCCTCTACGGGAAGAATCCTCTCAAAAAGCCATTCTTTGAGTCTGAGATCCTCTGCGTATCCACGCATCAGAGTCATGGCAGCGTGCGTGTGGGCATTGACGAATCCCGGTACCACGAGCTTGTTCGAAATGTCATAGACTTCGCACGTACTTTCTTCTGACACCTTTCCAATCGCCGCAATCTTACCGTCCTCGATTAAAAGATCGCAAATTTCAGGTTCTGAATGAACATCTCTCAGAATGAACCCATTCTTCAAAAGTATTTTCATATTCGCACCACAGCCCTTTCGATCGAATTCAACCGCGATTCGACTTCATCTTCATCCGATCCAACCACCTTGATGTAGATCTTGAGCTTCGGTTCCGTACCTGACGGTCTGATGTAAATCTTCACTCCGTCCAGTTCGATCAGAAGTGTTTCGTTCGGTATCTCTGGATCGTTCTCATAGTTGTGAACAGCAATTACAGAAAATCCTGCGAGAATTTGCGGCGGATGGCGTTTGAGTTCTTCATATTTTTTGATTGCCTGGGACACGGATTCGAACGGGATAGATACCAACGTTTCTCTGTAATAACCGTACGTTTCATACAAAGATTTCAAGAGTTCTAACGGTTCGTATCTCGAACAGAGAGACGCTATCAGTGCCGAACCCAAAACACCATCTTTATCCCTCACAAAGTTTCCGGCGAGATAACCACAACTCTCTTCGAACGCGAAGAAATAATCTGATCCGAGTTCTTTCAATTTGGTTTCTATCAAATGGCCGATATATTTGAATCCAGTGGGCGTCTCTAAAACTCTCAACCCCAGCTCTTCGCACATGGGGATCACCATATCCGTTGTGACTATCGTTTTGATCAAACAACTTCCTTGCGGAGCCTCATGCCTCAGCATCTCCGTCAGAAGGATTCCAACCTGGTTTCCCGTCAACTTCTTTCCGTCCACGATCAATCCGACCCTGTCGCAATCTGGATCTGTCGCAATACCGAATCGAACGTTTTCTTCCTCGCAGAGTTTTCTCACACCGTCGAAAGCTTCATCGTACTCGGGATTGAGAGAAGACACCTTGGAAAAATTCGGATCGAATTCCATTTGATTCGCAACACAGAACACCTCAAAGCCGAGCTGTCTCAGTATCCTTGGTACGAAACGAGCCCCAGTTCCTTGGAGTGGCGAATAAACGATCTTTGTTGGAGAGTTCACATATTTTTCCACCAAGTTAGAGAGTCTTTCGAAGTATTTTTCTTCAACCTCTCTCGGAACTGATCTCAACACACCTACCCTGCTGGTACGGTAGTTCTTTCCAATCATGGATGCGATTTTTTCCGTATACTCCGGTATGGCCTGTACACCATCGCCCGTGTAGACTTTGTAGCCGTTGTATTCAGGTGGGTTGTGGCTGGCTGTGATGACGATGCCCGCACCCATGCTCATCTCTCTAACAGCGAAAGAGAGCAACGGTGTTGGTACAGGCTCTTCAAAAATGAAAACGTCTATACCACTTTCAACGAAAGTGTTGGCGGCCAACCTCGCAAACAGATTGGAATTCTTCCTCGTATCATAAGCGATGACGACGCCGTTCAACCTTTCTTCGTGCAACCAAGTTGCCACTGCTTGCGAAACAACAACGACGAGTTGCTCGTCGAATTCCCCTTTCTTCATGATCCCTCTCACACCACCCGTTCCAAAGAGGATCAAACAACATCCCCCCACATATCTTTTCCACCAATCATCCGAAACAGCTCATCTTTTCGTTCTTTTGGATCGAGTTGTTTAACCCTCATGTTGTTGATTCCATCTTTCTCCACGAGAAAATGAACATCGGCGTACCTGGCCACCTGTGGTAGATGCGTCACAACGATCACTTGTGCTTGATTCGATAGGAGTTTGAGTTTCTCCCCGAGCACGTTCCCTGTGACGCCTCCTATGCCACTGTCTATCTCGTCGAAAACAAACACACTACCAGTATGACCGGTAACAGCTAACTGCACGGCGAGCACCGTGCGTGAAAGTTCACCACCGGATAGAACATCCCTCAAGCTTCTCAGCTCTCCATCGTCGAATTTGATGGTGAACTCAACGTCGCTTATACCACTCGGAGTTAATTGATCGAGCTTCTCGATTTTCACGAAAAAGTTCACGTTCATTGCGAGCTCCTTGAGATGTTTTTGCACATGCCTTTCGAATTCGATCGCGCCATTGATTCTACGCCCATGCAGAGCTTGGGCGAGACTCCAACAATCCTGCTGGACTGCGATGAATTCTTTACTTGCTATCTGAAATTGCTGCTTCTTTTCAAGTAATTCCTTCCTTTCCCGTTCTAATCTTGACCAGTTTTTCTTAATGTTCTCCCAATCGGGGCCAAAGCGCCTCCTCAGTTCGTTGTAAACTCCCAACCTCGTTTCTATTTCGTTGGTATCTTCGAACTGAAGTTCTTCGATGAATCTACGAATTATTCGTTTAACCTCATTCGAACTCTCGACGATGTCCTTTAACAGCTCAATCAAATCATGTGGGAACAGCGTTGCCATCTTCTCCGCCGAGATGATCGATTTCCAAAGCCTTGATAGAACATCCTCACTCAAAATCTCCGATATCTCCTCCAGGAGTGAAGTGAGTTGCTTGGCTTTACTGATCCTTTCGAATTTTTCTCTGAGGGACCTCTCTTCCTCTTCATTCGGCTCGTACTTTTCAAAAAAGAGAAGTTGTTGATTCAGTTCCTCAAGTTCTTGATCTATGTTCCTGTTTGAAAGTTCTTCCATCGTTTTAAGCAGCTGTTGCATCCTTTGATAGACATTCCTGTACTCAGCTAACAATCGCTCATTATCACAAAATTTGTCCAGAAGTGATAGCTGGTAACGTCTCTTCAGCAAATTCACATGAGAATTCTGCTGATGAAAATGGATCGAATCTTCAAAGAATTTTTCGACGATCGATTGGGGATACATTCTACCATCGATGCGATAGACCCACCTCTTGCCGGGGCTGAGGCTCACAACGTGTTCACCTTCTTGTATACCGACATCCCTGAGTTCTTCACTCACATTCCTCACCAAAACCAAAGCCTCCAACCAGGTGTCCTCACTGTCAAAGAATTCGACTTTCTTTCCAAATAGAGCCTGCAAACCCCTCAAGAGGATCGACTTCCCTGCTCTAGTTTCACCCGTTATGACGTTGAAACCCTCACTGAACTCGAGATCAAAATCTTTAAAGAACAACAAGTTTTTACCACTGAAACGAAGAATCATAGTGGTATCACATCCTCAATCGGCATCGATCCATTCGACGAGATGTTTTGGAATTCTATCAACGAAGTCCGACATCTTCATCCAGTAAAAGTAACTTGGCTTCGCAGATTCCTGACGCAATATGTAGAGCAACTCCTTGGCGCGCGTTATCGCAACGTAGAAGATCCTCTCTTCCTCGTCCAACTTTCCATCAACGATGGCGTAGTAGCTTGGAAAATCTCCCGGATTCACACTCAAAATGAAGACCACATCCCATTCCAAACCCTTCGCTTGATGAACTGTGGTGAGCGTCACTTTTTTTCTGTCAGTCTCTTGAGCCACATTTTCGTTGATGACAAGGTCCGATAGAAATCTCTCCAAAGACCTGTAGCGTTCCGCTATTTCTATCAATCTATGTATGTCCAGTTTCCTTTCAACATAGTCATGGTAGTTGTTCTCTAAGTACTCTCGATAAAAAGATTCATACAAGAATTCTATCTTCTTAGAAACACTATCTTGATTTACTAGATTCAGCAGGACCTCTTTGAGCTTTAACAAAGAAGGACGCTTGTGTGGAAAATTCTCGAAAATATCCTCAATTTCGGTCGAATCGATCGAAGAAGCGTGATCAGCGAAAGCTGAAGCCGTTTTCGTACCTATTCCAGGAAACAATCGAGCGACTCTGATCCAAGAAACTTTCTCTTTTGGGTTTTGAACCAACCTCAGGAAAGCCAAAACATCTTTTACATGCGCGGTTTCTGTGAACTTCAACCCCGAAAGGATTCGAAAATCTATCTGGTGCTTACTGAGTTCCAACTGTATCTCGAAGGAATGCGAATGACTCCTGTATAGAACACCGATTTGACTCGGATCATAACCGAACTCGAGCAACCTCAAAATCTCTTTCGTCACGAACTTTGCTTCATTCACTCTGTCCCAAGTGCTAACGACCTTAGGCTTGACTCCATCAGGTTTGATGGAACGAAGCAACTTAGGTACGCTCGAACGCGGGATCATCACGTTGATGAGCTCAACTATTGCATCAGTACTCCTGTAATTCGTTTGTATCTTAAATATTCTGGCGTTGGAACGGGCGAAATCTCTCACGTTTTCAAACCGTGCACCTCTGAAAGAATAGATGCTCTGTGCATCGTCCGCCACTACGAAAGCATTACCGTGGACACTAGATAAATGATCGATGAGTTTCAACTGCAGTATGTTCGTGTCTTGAAATTCATCCACGAGTACCCATCTGTACCTCGAAGCTTCTCTGTGTTTGATCTGCGAATCGTTCTCGAGAAGAAAGACTGTGAGAGTCAAAAGATCATCGTAATCCACGCAGTTTTGAGAACGCTTTTCGAGCGTGTATTCTTTGTACATTTCTTCGATCACACTTTCGAACTCGATGTGTTTAGGATAAATTGTCAACAGAGCTTCTCTCAACGAAATCATAGTGTTGACACTATAGGAGAAAACCTTTTGAATTATCGTGGGGGCCGGGAAATGCTTTTGCTTCTCCTCAGGGTATACCCTGTCGAGTACCCTCGTTCTGACATGCTTGATCAAACTGAGTGAGTCTTCTTCATCGAGAATCGTGAAGTTAGGCGAAAGCCCCACCTTGTTGGCATACTTTCTCAATATGAGATTACACACGTGGTGAAACGTGCCGGCTGTGAGATCCTCAAGATTCAATCCTGTGACACGTCTAGCACGTTCTATCATCTCGTTCGCAGCAGCACGTGTGAAAGTCACCAACAATATCTGTGAAGGCTTTACGCCACTACTGAGCAGGTGTAAAAGCTTGTATGTAATAACGCGTGTTTTACCAGAACCTGGACCTGCGATGACCAGCGATCTTCCTTCCGACTCAAGAACCGCTACTTTCTGTTCTTCATCCAACTCTTGAAGATAATCTATCTTCACTCATACCACCGCCATCAGAACACATCCATTCCCACCGAACCTGTGACTGGATCGAACGAAAAACTCTTTTTTGGAAATTCCTTTATGAAGAATTTGAACGACAATTTTTCGAGGCTGAAACCACCAACCGTTGAGAAGCTCGTCTCGAAGACCAAACCCCAACAGTGCAGATCCTTAGACAGTGTCAGATCGAGGGAGCTGATCATGAACGGTTTTAACGTACCCGAGAAAGAAACTTGAACACTCGGATCGAAGTTTGAAAGCTCATAAGAAGCTCTCAATCTGTAAGAACTTTGTGTGTAGGTGACGGAAAAACCGTGCTTGGCAGGACCAGTGTAGAAAGAACCCTTCGCTTGAACAGTTAAGAGGTCGAAAGGTTGCACGCTCAATGTGTAGCGTACAGACAGATCAGACCTGTCCATGAAGAGAAAACTTCGACCTCTCACGTTCAACTTGTTTTCCAGAACATCCACGTGAGGGGTTCTATCGTATCTGTACGTGAAACTAGTCTCGTGGTTGAGTGAACCATAGCTCAAATTTATGTCCCAATCTGTTTTG
>CAYXCE010000002.1:16256-20456 GCA_964463395.1 uncultured Pseudothermotoga sp. | reverse complement strand
TCTTACAGGCGTAGCATCACCGATCCATTGACTGGCCTCTACACCAGATGGTACTTCATGCACAGATTGCGCGAAGAATTCGAAAGGGTCAAAAGGTACGGTGGGAATTTCTCGGTTGTGATGGCGGATATAGACGATTTCAAGAAGGTAAACGACACGTACGGACACAAAGTTGGTGACGAGGTGCTCAAGTTCATATCTTCCTTGATGAAGAGCTACACGCGTGCGACGGACATAGTCGGTCGTTACGGTGGGGAAGAGTTCATCCTCATACTGCCGAACACGGACAAAGAGAGCGCTGCTAAGGTTTGTCAGAAGATACTCTACGGGATGATAGAGATGAACCCGTTCGATTTCAGAGTGACGATGAGTTTCGGCGTGGCGGGTTATCCGGAAGATGTGGTGTTCGAGCCGGATGAGCTCGTCGTACTGGCGGACAAGGCGATGTATGTATCCAAAGAAAGGGGTAAGGCTTGTGTCACGATCTATAGATGAAATCAAGCAAGTCATTTTGTCGCTGTTCAGAGGTGATCAGAAATACACGCTCAAAGGCATCTACAAAGCTTTGAAAGTGAAATCGAAGAGTGAGAAGCGCGATGTTCGCAATGTGGTCAAGCAGTTGCTCGAGGAAGGTCAATTGATCAGGGATGGTAAAGGTTATTATCATCCGGCAGAATCGAGCAACATCGCATCCGGCATCATAGAGTTTTCCAGAAGGGGAAGCATCGCCTTCGTCACCACGGACGATGGGCGAGAGATAGCGGTACCTGTGGAGTTCAGTTCGAGCGCCATACATGGTGATAGGGTGCTGGTGGAAATCGTCGGAAAATGGCGTAACTTGCCGATGGGAAAGGTTGTTCGCATCCTGAAACGCGGTAAAGAACGCATCGTGGGTGTTTTCGATCTGAGAAGAACGTTCGGTTTCGTGATCCCGGACGATCCGAAGATCATTTACGATTTCTATGTTCCTGTGGAGTGCATCAACGGTGCGAGGCCCGGTCAGCGTGTGATAGCCAAGATCATCAAATGGCCGAAGAGAGGGAAAAATCCAGAAGCTTGCGTTGAAACGATCCTCGGAAACGTGGAAGATCCAAAGACCGATGTGCCCGCCGTGATGGCGAAATACGAGTTGACCGACAGGTTTCCCGACGAAGTTTTGAAGGAACTGGAAGAATTGCCGGACGAAGTGATGGAAAAGGATGTCGTTGGCAGACTCGATCTGAGGGACGAAATCATCTTCACCATAGATGGTGAAGACGCGAAGGATTTCGACGATGCCGTTTCCATCAAGAAACTGCCACGAGGAAGATACTTGCTGGGTGTTCACATAGCGGACGTCTCGCACTACGTGAAAGAAGGCTCCGCACTCGATAAGGAAGCTTACCGACGCGGAACGAGCGTGTATCTTTTGGACACCGTCGTGCCGATGTTACCGTTCAAGCTCTCGAACAACCTCTGCAGTTTGATGGAGCAGAAAGACAGGCTCGCTTTCTCCGTCGAGATGGTCATAAATGCCGAGGGAGAGGTGCTCGATTTCAACGTATCACCGAGCGTGATAAGGAGCAAAAAGAGGTTGACCTACACTATCGTGAACAGATTGCTCGAAGGCGATGAGTCCGTGGAAAAAGCTTTGGGTAAGAAAATCTCCAACTCGTTGAGGTTGATGCACGAACTTTCGTTGATCCTCAGACAAGCGCGTCAGAAGAGAGGCGCCATAACGGACATAGAAGGTGGAGAAGTGGAAGTTTTGATGAACGACAGAGGAGAAGTCATCGATATCGTGCCGAGGAAGAGAGGACCTGGAGAAATACTTATCGAGGAGTTCATGATAAAAGCGAACGAAACGGTTGCGGAGATCTTCCACAACGCTGGTCTTCCTTTCGTCTACAGGGTTCACGAGGAACCCGATCCGGACACCATACTCCAGTTGAAAGAGTACGTCGAAGCGCTCGGTTTGAAGATAAAGTTCCCGAAGAATATTCATCCCAGTATCCTACAGAAGGTACTCGAACTCGTAAAGGATCACCCCTTGCGTTCCAGCGTTGAAAGATTGATGGTCAGGTCCATGAAACGTGCCATGTACTCTCCGACCAACATAGGTCACTTTGGTCTCGCATCTTACGCTTACACCCACTTCACTTCACCGATAAGACGCTATCCCGATCTGGTCGTGCACAGATTGTTGAAACTCTATCTGAAACAAGGAAACAAGTTCACAGAAAAGCAGATAGAACTCTATTCCAAACTCTTACCGAAGATCGCCGAACATTGCAGCAAGAGAGAGAGGATCGCAGACGAAGCGGAATGGGATTTGCTGGCGATGAAAAAAGTCGAGTACATAAGCAAGCATGTGGATGAGATCTTCGAAGTGGTGGTTACGAACGTGACCAGGTTCGGTTTGTTCGTTGAGATACCAGACAAGCTCATCTCCGGCCTCGTCCACGTCTCAACGCTCGATGACTACTACATCTACGACGAAAGAAAGAACATCTTGATCGGTGAAAGGACCGGAAAAATTTTCAAGATAGGTGACACTCTCAAAGTGAAGGTCCTGCGAGCGGACAAGGTCACTGGAGAGATAGATTTCGAACTGGTGGAGGAAGAGAAACGTGTGGGTGAGAGAGTTCCAGGGAAGTGAAGGCCACGTAATTTTGGTGCACGGTCTTGGGGAACATTCCAAAAGATATTTTTGGCTCGTCGAGTTGCTTCAACCACGCTACGGTGTGACTCTCTTCGATCTGCCTGGACACGGTGAGAGCGAGGGAAAGCGAGGTCATGCGAGCTTTTCGGAAATTTTCAAGATCCTCGACGCACTGGTGAGCGAGCATCCAAATTGCTTTCTCATGGGCCACAGTTTGGGTGGTCTCATCGCGATCCGTTACGCGCAGATGAGGGACAAATTGAAAGGGTTGATAGTGACCTCGCCCGCATTGGAGCTACCCAACAGCAACGTCTTTTTGAAGATGCTCGCCTCGGTTCTCTCTGCGCTCTCATTGAATTTTACCTTCGACAACGGGATAAACCCGAACGATCTTTCTACGAACCCCGTCGCAGTTCAGAAGTACGTGTCGGACCCATTGGTCCACAGAAGAATATCTGCGAAGTTGGCCTCAGACATCTTCAAGCACAGCAGGCTCGCCTTGAAAGAAGCTCACAAAGTGAAGATTCCTTGTTTCATCGCTGTCGGCGGCGAAGACAGAGTGACTCTCCCAAGTGGGGCGAGGCAATTCTTTGAAAAGGTTGAAGCGAAAGACAAGTGCTTCAAGATCTACGAAGGTTCTTATCACGAACTCTTTGAAGACGTGAAAAACGCCGAAGAGTTCAAGAGTGATCTTTTGAACTGGATCACTTCACACGGCTGAGATTCACTCGCCACCCATGCCCTCTGTACCTTCTCTCAGCACGTAAACTTTCGTGGAGGAAGGCAGGTAAGCGAGAGGATTGACGGTTTCTCCCTTGTTCAAAACCTCAATTTCGAAATGCAGGTGTGGTCCTGTGCTCACACCGGTGCTACCAACCCTACCGATGAGTGTGCCGCGTTCAACCCTTTGACCCACATAGACAGTTATTTTCGAAAGGTGTGCGTACCTGAAGATCTCCCTAGAGCCCCTCACTTCGACCAAGAGTCCATAACCTGCCCTTTCACCTGCGAATATCACTGTGCCGGGGGCGGAAGAAAAGACGGGAGTACCTTCCGGGGCAGCTATGTCTATTCCGGAATGGAACGACATCTGCTTGGTTACAGGGTGTCTACGCCAACCGAAGGGTGAAGATATCACCCCGAACGCGGGCCATATGTAACCTTTTTCAGTGTTGAAAGCTTTACCGATGCTATGGGAGGGAATGAAAAGTTTTTGACCAACGGAGATGTTGTCGCTGTTCAAACCGTTCACTTGCTTTATATCTGAAACGCTGGTGAAGAAAGCCTTGGCGATGTTGTAAAGAGTGTCACCTTTCTTGACTGTGTACAGGATACCTTCTGGCTGCGGGATGATCAACTTCTGTCCGACTGCCAACCTGAGAGGATTTATGTTGTTCCAATCCAATATGGTGGAAGGAGATACTTTGAACTTTCGGGCGATGTCGTACAACGTGTCACCTTGCTGAACGAAGTAAGTTACCGTCAAGAACCCCCCGAACACGGTGAAGCAAGCGAAAAATACGAACAAAAAGCACGCAACCCTCCGCACGTCCATCTCC
>CAYXCE010000002.1:0-16246 GCA_964463395.1 uncultured Pseudothermotoga sp. | reverse complement strand
CAAGCGGACCTATTTCAAACCAACTCGACCAACTTTTCTGCTATCTTGTCGGCCGGTAAGATGTAATCTGCGTAACCTTCTTCCACCACAGCTTTCGGCATGCCGTACACGACGCACGTAGATTCGTGTTCTGCTATGACCTTTCCACCGTAGTATTTGACTTTGAAAGCCCCTTTGGCCCCATCTCTACCCATGCCGGTGAGTATCACTGCGATCGTGTTGGATTTGTATATCTCCGACACTTTCAACAATGTGAAGTCCACGGCGGGACGGACGTTGTTGATCTTTTCCGATTTGTCCAGATATATCTGAACGTTCGAATTGACGGTTCTCACACCCATGTGGAAATCGCCGGGTGCGATGTACACTGTACCACGTTTCACAGTCTCGCCGTCTTCGGCTTCCTTGACGGTGATCTTCGACATGGAATTGAGCCTCGTCGCCAAAGATTTCGTGAACAAGGGTGGCATATGTTGAACCAAAAAGATCGGTGCCGGAAAATCTGGTGGAAGCATCGGTATTATCAGATCGAGAGATCTTGGGCCACCCGTGGAGGCACCTATGACGACCACCCGCTCTGTGAGGGATATCTTCTTCATCGCCGGTACGACAGGCTTGATGGTCGGCCTCAAAAGCGTGCGTTTTGGATCGATCAACATCGCGTTTCTGATCTTTCGAACCAGCTCGTCAGCAACTTCCCTGAACGTGAGTGAGGTGGATCCGGAAGGTTTCGTCAAAAAGTCCACAGCACCGAGTGACAGGGCGGTTATGGTGATGTCGGCCCCTTCTTCTGTCAGACTGCTCACCATTATGACTCTCACGGGATATTTCTGAACGATACGCTTCAAAGCTTCAATGCCGTTCAGCCTCGGCATTTCGACGTCCAAGGTGACGACATCGGGTTTCTTCTCCTCGATCACTTGCAGTGCCTCAAGACCATCCTTCGCAACCCCAACCACCTGCATGTCGGCTTGAGAATCGACGATGTCTTTCAAAACCATCCTCATGAACGCCGAATCGTCCACGATGACGACCTTTATTTTTTCTGACGCCACGCCCTCACAAACCTCCAGATCACCGAGACGATTGGAAAAAGGAAAACGGATATCAGGGCGATGGCCTTTCCCACGGACTGATCCCAATGGAAAAGGGCCCTGCCCAGAACGACCGTTCCCACGATCACCGCAAAGAGAGCATACCACAAAACGATGCCGGCAGCAACGTCTTTCACAAATTTCACACCGGGATGTGGCTTCGTTTCGTAGAGGTCCATGATCGATTCAACGAGTGTGTTCAATAGCTCCATACCGATGACGGAAAAAACGGCGAAGATTAGCCAGAGCAATTCGTTCGCCGTCAGATTCAGAACGAACGATGCGACCAACACGACACAACCGATGGCGAAGTGTACCCTCAAGTTACGTTCTCTTCTGATCGCCTCGACGAAGCCTTCTACCGCATGAACGAACGAAGAGAACATCTCACTCAAAACCGAGCGTTCTGACTTTGTGCTCCGATCTGACTCTGTATTCTTTGTTGATAGACGAATATCCATATTCGATCGCCTCAATGTTCGTTTTGACGTACCTTTCAGAAACGATCTCTTCGACAGCCTTACGGAGCGAATCCAAACTCACAATACGCGTTGCTTTCACGAGCACTCCAAGGCCTATCATGTTGGACACGATGGGTGTTTTGAACTTCTCTATGGCGAGCCTTTCGAGTGGCAACGCGATCACTTTCTTGGTCACGGACAGGATCTTTTGAGGAATGTTCTGCAAAAAGGTGTAATCCAACAGCACGACACCGTTGACTCTGATCAATTTGTGATAGGCTTTCACGACGTCTGGATGCATCAGATACATCACGTCGAACTGTGACGCCTCTGGAAAATCGATCCACTCATCGCTGATGAGAACATCACAGTGGCTTATGCCACCGCGCACTTGAGCCCCGTACAGCTGAGTTTGAATCACATGCTTACCATCAAAAACTGCGGCTTGAGCAAGGATCCTGCCGGCCAGAACACTGCCCTGTCCCCCGCTTCCAGCGATTCTGACGGCAATAGGTTCATTGAGTGACATCTTTTCACTCCTTCCCAGCGATGCTTTCGATGATTTTTGTGTATCTGTCGTGGAAGGTCGGCTTTTCTTCCACGTGGAATTCCCCAATGACTATCTTGTCCTTCAACTCCTCTGGTGTCATGTTTTTCGCTCTCTCCAGCGTGACAGAATTCTTCTTGAAGTACTCTATCATCTGTGGTGCGTCGCCTACTCTATTGTAGCGACCGTAATAGGTGTGGCAGTTCGTCATGGCTTCCACCACAGCGGTACCACGATGGCTCAACGCACGCTTTATGTACTGCACCAAGAGAGGGTAATGATACACGGTCGCTCGCGCCACATAAGTTGCACCTGCAGCTATCGCCATCTTCACGGCGTCGAACGGTGGTTCAGTGTTACCGAAAGGCGCGGTGGATGCGATCTTCTCTACAGGTGTCGTGGGTGACACTTGTCCACCCGTCATGCCGTAGATCATGTTGTTGAAAACGATGATCGTGAGATCTATGTTTCTCCTGCACGCATGTATGAAGTGATTGCCTCCGATGGCGAGCAGATCACCGTCACCTCCCAATACGACGACGTGAAAATCGGGCCTCGCGAGCTTGACTCCGGTCGCGAAAGCGACGGCCCTTCCGTGTAGCGTGTGCAAGGTGTTGAAATCTATATAACCCGTCGCGCGAGACGAACAACCTATGCCTGAAACTGCAGCCATCCTGTCTTTGCTTATCCCAAGTTCGTGTACCGCTTGGAGAAACGCTTTCAACACGATACCGTTGCCACAGCCTGGGCACCAGATCGTTGGCCATCTTTCATTTCTCAAATAGTTCAAGAGCGCCTCGACTTTCAACTCCTTCACCTCCACTCAATTTTTGAAGAGAGATTCCGCAAACGTTGAAAAAGTAGTCTGTAAGCGGGTCTGGATAATCGTGTTGGTAGACAACACGTACTATACCCGCATTGATGATCAACCTTGCGCAGACAGAACAAGGTTTAGTGGTCACATAGATCGTCGCACCTTTGGTGGATATGCCGAATTTGGCTGCCTGCATGAGCGCATTCTGCTCGGCGTGTAAACCGAAGCATATTTCTTGATTTCTGCCAGAGGGTATAGATAGAGCGTCCCTCACACAACCTACAGAATCGCAATGTGGAAAGCCAGAAGGTGGCTGATTGTATCCGGTAGCCAAGATCCTGTTTTCCCTCACGATCACCGCTCCGACTTTTCTGTGCAAACATGTGGATCTTTCACTCACCAACTCACAAATGCGCATGAAATAAACATCCCATGGCACTCGGGTGTCTTTATTCTTCGAGAAATTCAACCTCTTGAGATACTCACTCAATTCATTCATTCGATCGCTCATCATACCACTACAATAATACACCTTCAGTGGGGTTTAACAAAGCTGATGGATCTTTCATCTGCAAGGAGAACGATGGAGAAAAGATGTGCATGATACATGTCAGAAGAAGTCAAGTATTCAAAACGGTGCAAGAACCAGTTCGCGTCGAGTCTGGGACAGTGGAAATCTCTTAAAAATTTCTTAAACATGTGCTCACATCATCCGGGAGTGGGTGGACGTATAATGACTACGTAACTTGACCAAGTGTGCTTATAATACTTAACAGGATGAGGGAAAACAGTCCAGAAGCATCAGAGGTGTTGGTTATGGATATAGGGGAAAAAATTAAACGGCTCAGATTATCGAGGGGTTTAACGCAGGAAGAACTCGCAGCTCGAACCGATCTTTCGAGGAGTTTCATATCACAGCTCGAGAGCAACAAAACTTCTCTGTCTCTGGACACTTTGGAGAAGATACTCAGGGCTCTTGGGACGGACCTAAAGGCGTTCTTCTCCGATCAGGAAGAGGAGAAGATAGTGTTCAAGAAAGAAGACAGAGTCCCACTCTACGATGAACCGGAGGGCGTGACTTCGTTCCTCCTCATGAGCGATGTTGAGACGAAGAAGATAGATCCAACGTTGGTGGTGCTCGCGCCTGGATCGCAGACGGAAGAAGAAGGGTACCACGAAGGCGATGAGTTCGGTTACGTGTTGCAGGGAAAGGTCGATCTGTGGCTCGATGGTGTTAGGTACAGACTTTCACAAGGAGATTGTTTCTATTACAGAGCGGACAAAAAGCACATGCTCAAGAACCCGAGCAAGAAGAAGGAGGCTATGGTTCTCTGGATCGAAATAGATTGAAGGGGAGGGATTCGAAATGGAGAAGAGCTTGGGTAGGCATTTGATAGCGGAATTTTATGACTGTGACCCACGTGCTATCGACGACGTGGAATACGTGGAAGAAAAAATGAAAAACGCCGCGATAATAGCGGGCGCGACGATCGTTGGTAGTTCGTTTCACAGGTTCCTCCCCTACGGAGTGAGCGGCGTGGTGGTGATCAGCGAGTCTCACTTGACGATCCACATTTGGCCGGAATACGGCTATGCAGCCATCGATCTGTTCACGTGCGGCGAGGACACAGACCCGTGGAAAGCCTTCGAATATCTCAAACAAGTTTTCGGGGCCAAGAGAACGCAGGTGTTTGAACATCGTCGGGGAGACTACAAGATGATAGGCATACCAGCCGAAGCTTCGCACAAAGCTGTCAAGGGAGGGACGAAGTCATGAACGAAAAATTGCTCGCAGGCAAGCATCTGTGGTATTTCGAATATTACACCGGTGGCGATGTGGGTTTGTTCATGAAGATCGCCCGCATGGTTCACTCTGAACAAACACCGATCCAAAGGATCGACATCTTCGACAACCCAACGCTGGGCAGGGTGTTCGCGCTGGACGGCATCACCATGACAACCGATAAGGATGAGTTCATGTATCACGAAATGCTCGCACACGTTCCGATGTTCACACATCCATGTCCGAAGGATGTGCTCATCATAGGTGGAGGCGACGGCGGAACGCTCAGAGAAGTATTGAGGCATCCGGAAGTTGAAAGGGCTGTACTCTGTGAGATAGACAAGCGCGTCGTGGAGGTTTCGAAAGAATACTTGAAGACCGGCGAAGCCTTCAACAACAGCAAGGTGGAACTGGTTTTCGAGAACGGTGCCGAGTACATAAAAAGGGTCAAAAACCAATTCGACGTCATCATAATCGATTCCACGGATCCGACGGCTGGAGAAGGAGGGCATCTCTTCACACAGGAATTCTACAAGGCATGTTTCGATGCCCTGAAAGATGGAGGGATTTTGAACGCCGAGGGAGAGAACGCACTCTACGATTTCAGCTGGGCGAAGATCGCTTACAGACGCATCAAAAATGTCTTCCCGATGGTGAGAGTTTACTGTGGCTTCATGACGACTTACCCCTCGGGCTTCTGGTTGTACATGTTCGCTTCCAAAGGTCTCGACCCGTTGAAAGATTACAGATACGAGGCGGCTAAGGCCATGTCTCAAAACTTGAAGTATTACAACGAAGAGCTTCACAAAGCGTGTTTCGTGCTGCCGAATTTCATAAAGAAGGGCTTAGAGGGCAGTCTGTGAGAAAGAGTGTAACTGAATGGTTGCTCACCTGTTCTGACCCAGAAGAGGTCGAAAGCCTTCTTCTGGGTTTTGATTTTTTGAATTTCGCGATAGAGTCCAGCCGGGAAGGAAGCTTCGTTCGAGTCTACACGGACGATGAAACCATCATAGAAGAGTTGCGTCAAAGACTCGGTTGTGAAGTGGTGCAGAAAAGGACGAGCCATGAGCGTGACTGGTTCGCATACTTACAGTTGAAACCGTTCGAGATCGTTCCGAGAGTTTGGATAGATCCCACCCACAGGTTCAAAAAAACGGCGATCGTCATCAAAATGAAACCCAGTGCGGCCTTCGGCACGGGAGATCATCCAACGACCAAATTGGTCGCACAGTTGATGTACAATTACTTGAAAAGTGGTGATCGGGTCCTCGACGTGGGCTGTGGTACTGGCATTCTTTCCATCATAGCCAAAAAGCTTGGGGCAAAAAAAGTCGTCGCTGTCGACAACGACCCGACGGCCGTCGAAATAGCTTCTGAATTTTCACGCATAAATCGCGTTAGAATAGAGGTGAAGCTGTCGAACCTCTTGGACAACGTGTGTGGAAGGTTCGATCTGGTGGTCGCGAATCTGACGACCGGCTTAGTGTTAAAGTTGTTGGAACAGATAGACAAGGTGACGCACCGAGGTTCGGTAGTGATCGTTTCAGGCATTTTTGTCGCGGACGCAGAGAGAGTGAGCACGTTTGCCCAGCGTAGCGGTTTAAAAGTCGTGGAGGAGGCTGAGTTGGAAAGTTGGAAGGCGTTCGCCATGAAGAAATGTTGATACTGGAAAAACAGCTGAAAAGAAAAATTTCTGGTGTGAGACGCATCGTGGTGAGGTGCGATCACAATTTTCCCGTCGTTATAGAGAACGATTGTGAAGTGCGAGGAAAGCCTTTTCCGACACTTTTTTGGCTCGTGTGTCCCAAGCTCAACAAAGAAATTTCGAAACTCGAAGCGGAAGGTTGGATCAAAAAGTTCGAATCGATGATCGAACGGGACCGAGATTTCGAAAAATCTTATATCCAGGCGCACGACACTGTCAGAGAACTCAGGGACAAGACTGTGGAAAAAGATGAGATCAGAAAGATCTTTTCGAGTGTGGGTAGTGGGGGTATAAGCAACTTCAAGAGTGTGAAATGTCTCCATCTGCACGTGGCAGATTATTTGGCTGGCGTCATGAATCCCGTTGGGAAGAGCGTTTTGAGCATGATCGAAAAACCCTTTTGTGAAGAAGATCGTGTCGTTTGTCGTGAACTCTGAGTGGCGTGGTTTGGTCAAAATAGGAGGAAGAGGATGCGCGACGAGGAACTCATCGAGGGATTGAGACGCGGCGATGAGAAAGCCTTCAGAATTCTTTATAGAGAATATGCGGGGAAGATAGGTTCGATCGCGAGGTCTTATATCGGTTCGGATGATGTCGATGACGTGGTACAGGATGTGATGCTCAGAATATTCAAGAGCATAAGGAAATTCAAAGGAGATTCGAAGCTCTCGACGTGGATATACAGAATCGCAGTCAACGTGTGCAAAGATTACCTTGCCCGGTACAAAAGAAGGAGCGAGATCTTGACGGACTTTGCGGAGGATGAGGAACACCCAACTCAACATCCGATTTCGGAGATAGACACTGAGAGTTCAGCAGCAGGTGAACTCGAGTACGAGAGGATCATGGATGCTTTGGATAAGTTATCACCTGAGGACAGACTGTTGATAAAATTACGTGATGTGGACGGTCTGAGCTACGAAGAGATAAGCAAGATCGTTTCAAAACCTGTAGGGAGCGTCAAGAGTAGTCTACATTATGCAAGAAAAAGGTTGAAGAAATTGTTAGAGGGGGCCAGTGAATGAGCGAGGAGAAGTTCAACAGTTTTCTCGATGGTGAGCTTGAACAGGAATCGTTGGACGCGGAGACAAAGGAAGATCTCAAGATCTACCTTGAAGCTTTGAAAGTTTTTCGAGCAAGGTGTGATTACAAGCCGAGCCCGAAGCTCGAAGAGAAGATCATGGGAAAGCTCATCAAACCACGCAGGATCTTCTGGGAACTCGCTCTGGGTGCAGCTGTGGTCGCCACTGTTTTCTACGTTACTTTCAACGTGATTCCGAAAAGAAACTTCAAGCCTGTCGTTGAGGAAAGTAAGGTAGTTTCTGAGCTGTTCGATTATCTGAGTTTGGTCAAATTGGTGGGAGATGGATTCTGACGAAGCTGGGAGTACACACATCGATGAAGAAAATCTTGTTTCTCCTGTTCTTCGTTGTAGCGAGTGTTTTGTTCGCACAGTCGTTCATCGAGCTGTATCTGAACGCCTCGTATTTTGGGAGAAGGATCGTGGTTGAGAAAGGGCCGACTGGAAAGAGTCGCATAGAGATGGTGTACAGATGGCCCAACGATAAGATCGTTCATGTGTTGGATCCCGTGTTCTTGGTTTGGGCGAAACATTCAGGTTTCTTCATCATGGGCCAACCGAACAATTATCGTAATTCCCCTCTGGAGATACTCGATCTTGAAGATCTGTTCATAAAGCAACTTCAAGAGCGTGGAGTATCCAAAGTGGAGAAGCTCGATGGTAAATACAAAGTAACCGTTGAATCGAGTTCCGGCCTTTTCACGGCGTTCATAAAAGAATCTGGCCTTCCCGAGAAGATAGTGAGGATCTTCAACGGTATCACGACGGAGCTCACTTACGAGTACATCGAAGTGTTGAAAGAAAACTTCGAGCAAGTTGCACAGCGTTACGGGATCAGTCCTGCCGGAGAGAGTGTGAATTTGCCAAGCGAAATCAAGCTGATCTTAACGAACGTCAATTGGTACACGGTCTCGAGACTGAAAATTGGTGAAGAACAGGTTTTAATGATCATCGCGAACTACAAATCGGGTTCTGTCATAAAGATGGTGTGTTCCTCGAAAGAAGTGACCGTCAACACGGAACAACACGAACAACTCCTCAGGATCAGGGGTAAAGATTACTATTTGTATCTGATCGCTCAAGATTCAGCCGTACTGGAAGAAGTGAAGAATCTGTTGACCAAGGAGAAATGATCTCGTTCAATGCGCGCACTTTTAGTTGATGGTTATGTCGATGAACCTGCCGCTTTGGGTGTTCCACCCTATGTGAGCCACTACGTCAGATACGCCGCAGGAATATTGATGATGAAGGACTTCCACGTTGACTACGTCACCGTAGATCAAGTTCGATCTTGGACGGATTTCAAGACGCTCAGAGATTACGATCTCGTTTTGATCGTCGGTGGTGTGGCAGTTCCCGGCAGATACGTCGGTGGAGAGCCGATAAAGCCTCACGAAGTGGAAAAAATCTTCACCAATTGTTCGAATTCATGTTTGCGTTTGCTCGCCGGACCTTACGCACAATTTCAAGCAGTTCAAGGAGGCTCTTTTGCGAAAATTCTCACCTTGAAAGAGGATGTTCGTCTTGGACCAGATTTGGCCGTGGAATTGTACAATTTTTTCTTCGAAGAGAAGAGGCCTCACAACGATTGGTCCATCGTAAGAAAAGCGAGTTTACTCGGAGCATCGTTGATAAAGCAACACCCACGTTATCCAAACGTTCTCTGTGAGATTGAGCTTTCCAGAGGTTGCGAAAGAAGCACCCATTGTTCCTTCTGCATAGAGCCTGTGTTCTATCCGAAGTTCACCTCAAGACCGGTCCAAGACGTTGTGGATGAAGTTATAGAACTTTACAAGCATGGTTGTAGAGCGTTCAGATTCGGACGTTCCGCCAACGTCTTGTCTTATTATTCGGACAAAAATGGCGGAAAGCCAGTCCCAGAAGCTTTTGAAGAGTTGTATCAGGGCATACGAAGGAACTGTCCCGATCTTGAAGTGTTGCACCACGACAATGCCAATCCCATGTACATCGTGGATCACGAGAAAGAGTGCAGCGAGATTTTAGAAACCATGGTCAAGTGGAACACGCCGGCCGACGTTTTGTCTTTCGGTGTTGAAAGTTTCGATCTGAACGTTCTAAAAAAGAACAACATCATGGTAGAACCAACGAAAGTTCTCAGGGCCATAGAGATCGTCAACCGAATAGGTGGCATCAGGGTCGAAGGAGTTCCAAAGCTTCTACCTGGTCTCAACTTGTTGTACGGATTGATAGGTGAAACGAGGCAGACTTACGAAGAAAATTTCAAATGGCTCAAGAAGATCTTGGACGAAGGCTTGCTCGTCAGAAGGATCAACATCAGACAGGTTATCGTGGAACCCGGCACGCCTCTCTGGAGGTACGCACAGTCGAAAAATTTGAAAGGTCCAGATCCGAGGCTTTACAGGTTCTACAAAGAGCTCATCAGGCACGAGATAGACATACCCATGTTCGAGCGCGTCGTGCCAGTCGGCAGCATCCTGAGGAGGGTTCATCCGGAGTTTCAGGAAGGAAAGTTCACTTTCGCAAGACAACTCGGCACTTACCCTTTCTTGGTGGCCGTTCCTGGAAAACTTGAAGGTCCTGCAGATGTCGTGGTTGTGGATCACGGCCCCAGATCCCTCACGGCCTTGAGGTATCCTTTGAATCTGAACAGAGCGAGTCACGAGGAACTCAAGTGTATTCCAGGCATCGGTGATAAGAGAGCCAGCAAGATCATTCTCCATCGACCCATCGAAAATTTTCAGCAGTTGAGCCAAATCTTGGAAGATGAGTCCGTTTTGGAAACTCTTCAAAAAATCCATGTCGTGTTATCATGAAACGGGGGAGGGAACAACGAATTGAAGTACGAAAGGATCAAAGGGACACAGGATATATTCGGTGATGAGATCAACTATTGGTATTTCATCGAAGAGAACGCACGCGCAGTGGCGAACCTTTACGGCTATCAGGAGTTGAGAACTCCCATCATTGAACCTACGGAATTGTTCGTGAGGAGCGTCGGTGAAGATACAGATATAGTTCAGAAAGAGATGTACACGTTCACCGACAAGGGCGGACGCAGCATCACCTTGAGACCTGAAGGTACAGCGCCCACGGTGAGGGCTTTCATAGAAAATTCTATGCTCAACGCGGGGTTGCCTCAGAGGTTTTTCTACATCGGTCCCATGTTCCGATACGAAAGGCCGCAAGCGGGTCGTTTGAGACAGTTCCACCAATTCGGGGTAGAGTTGATAGGTTCTGCGCATCCGTCCGCCGATGCCGAAGTGTTGTTACTCGCCAAGCACTTTTTGGATGAGGTCGGTGTGCGTGATTACGTCGTACATTTGAATTCAATAGGTTGTCCAAAGTGCAGACCGGTGTACAGGCAAAAGCTGAAGGAATACTACGAATCTCATGCGGACGAGCTGTGTGAGGATTGTAAAAGGCGCATGCAAACTAACGTGCTCAGATTGCTCGATTGCAAGATAGATGCTCCGCTCGCCGAAGGTGCACCGAAATCTTTCGAATTTCTGTGCGATCAGTGTCGGTCGCACTACGACGCGTTGAAACGGAGACTGAACGAACTTGAATTCAGCTTCGTTGAAGATGGCACCCTCGTGAGGGGATTGGACTATTACACTAGGACCGTTTTCGAAGTCAGACACGGAGAGTTGGGCGCACAGAACACGATCTTGGCGGGTGGCAGGTACGATGGACTGTTCACGGAACTCGGTGGACAGAGTACACCGGCCCTCGGTTTTGCGTGCGGAATAGAGAGACTCGTGTTGGTATTGAAGATTCAAGGCACCCAGGTTCCACGCAGACAGATCTGCTTTGCCTACATTGCTTGTCTCGGTGAGAGGGCATCCATCGAAGGGTTCAAGATCGCGGAAGAATTGAGGCGGAAAGGTATACCCACGGTGACGGACGTGAGCGATAGAAAGCTCAACGCCCAGTTGAAGCATGCGGACAAACTCGGAGCCAAGGTGGCCCTGATAATCGGCGATGAAGAACTGTCACGCTCGATCGCTCATGTGAAGATACTCGACAGTTTCACCCAGGTAGAAGTCAGCCTCGATGTGGCCGTAGATTACATCGTCGAACTGCACCGCTCGAACCCTTAGAAGTTTATCTTGCTCACGTAGAGTGGAAATTTTTCACACAGTTGTTTGACTCGCATCTGAACCTCGCTCTGGACGACGTCAGGGATGTTTCCTTCTTCATCGAGCACGTTCGACAAAACTCTGTGTATGAGAGAGGCTATGTACCTCATCTCGGCTTCACGCATGCCCCTCGTCGTGACGGCGGGGGTACCTATGCGTATACCGCTGGCTACGAATGGAGACCTGGTTTCGTTCGGGATCGTGTTCTTGTTCACCGTTATTCCGCACTTTTCCAAGGCTTTCTCTGCGGCCTTCCCTGTCACATTCATGGGTGTCAGATCGACGAGCATTAAATGGGTATCCGTACCACCAGAAACGATCCTCAAGCCGAGTTTCGATAGCTCTTCAGCGAGGGCTCTTGCGTTCACAACTATTTGTTTTTGATACTCGGCGAAACCTGGACTGAGTGCTTCTTTGAAACACACGGCCTTCGCTGCGATCACGTGCATGAGCGGACCACCCTGGGTCCCAGGAAAGACCCATTTATTGATCTGCTTGTAGAGTTCTGGATCGTTCGTGAGTATGAGACCGCCCCTTGGACCTCTCAAAGTTTTGTGTGTGGTGGAAGTCACTATGTGCGCATACTCCGCTGGGTTTGGATACAGTCCCGCAGCGACCAACCCTGCGAAGTGTGCCATATCCACGATGAGGTAAGCCCCGACTTCGTCCGCGATCTCTCTGAACCTCTTGAAATCTATTATTCTTGAATATGCGCTTCCTCCAGCCACGATGATCTTCGGCTTATGTTCTCGAGCCAATTTCAAAACTGCGTCGTAGTCTATCACTTCCGTTTTTGGATCGACGCCGTACTGAACGACCTTGAAGAATTTTCCCGAAAAATTCACGTTTGCGCCGTGCGTCAAATGTCCCCCATGAGAAAGGCTCATACCCATGAGCACGTCCCCAGGCTCTGCAACGGCCAAATACGCAGCCATGTTTGCCTGCGAACCCGAATGAGGTTGAACGTTCGCGTACTGCACCTTGAACAACTGTTTTGCCCTCTCTCTGGCGAGTTCCTCGGCTCTATCGACCCACTCGCACCCGCCATAGTAGCGTTTTCCTGGATAACCTTCGGCGTACTTGTTCGTGAGCACACTTCCCATGGCTTCCATCACTGCGGGGGAAACGAAGTTCTCCGACGCGATCAGTTCGAGACCGTATTCTTGTCTCTTCAGCTCGTTCACGATGATTTCGTATATTTCAGGATCAACGATCTTCACATGCTCCCACACCGCTCATACCTCCTCGATGAAAGAGTACGTCGAGCCGTCTCGACTGTCACGGATCTCAACGCCGAGATCTTTCAGTTTTTCTCTAATTTTGTCGGCAAGTTCGTACAGCTTTCTTTGCCTCAACTCGCTGCGTAATTCCAAAATCAGTCGTATGAATGGATCGACGTCGATGTCCACAGCTTGTGTCCCAGCCTCGAACAGGCCCAGCACCGGACAGAATTCTCTCCGCAGAAGATGGTAAGTCTTCAAGGCTCGCTCCTCTCTGGATTCGTCCACGAGTTTGTTCAGCTCCGCAACGAGGTCGAAAATCTGTGCGACGGCCTTCGGCGTGTTGAAATCGTCGTCCAAAGCTTCCACGAATCTCTGTCTCTGTTCGTCCATCCAAGCATCGTTCGAAGGAACGGGGACAAAGGTGAATCTAGATTCGAACCTTTTGAAACTCTCGTGTATCCGCTTCGCGGCCTTCGTACTCGCCTCTAAAGATTCCACGGAAAAATCTATGGGGCTTCTGTAATGTTTCGAGAGGAAGTAGAGTTTCAAACCGTCAGCACCGAACTGCTTGAGGGCCTCTCTCAGGATGAAGATGTTGCCCAAAGATTTGCTCATCTTGTCTCCAGAGACACGTACCAACGCGTTGTGTAGCCAATATCGAACGAACGGTTTGCCCGTGAGCGCTTCACTCTGTGCCTTCTCGTTTTCATGGTGAGGAAAGATGAGGTCTTCCCCACCAGCGTGTATATCCAGTGTGGAACCTAAAAGTTTGGTCGACATGATGGTGCATTCTATGTGCCATCCGGGTCTTCCTTTACCCCACGGACTGTCCCACGCGGGCTCTCCGGGTTTGGCCGATTTCCAGAGAGCGAAATCGAGGGGAAATCTCTTCTTTTCACTGACCTCGACCCTCGCTCCAGCGATCATTTCGTCGAGGTTGCGGTGGGAAAGCTCACCGTACTTCGGAAAACTTTTCACGTCGAAGTAAACGTCTCCATCCGCGGTGTACGCGTAGCCTTTTTTGATCAATGTTTCTATCGCACTCACGATTTCTGTCACGAAGTCCGAAGTCTTG
The DNA here is from genome assembly GCA_964463395.1 of uncultured Pseudothermotoga sp. Taxonomy (GTDB): domain Bacteria; phylum Thermotogota; class Thermotogae; order Thermotogales; family DSM-5069; genus Pseudothermotoga_A. The sequence continues at coordinate 2,342 of CAYXCE010000002.1, read as the reverse complement.
GGGGCAAAATTCGGAGCCCTCACACCGAGGGCTGACGCATCTCTCCAGTACTCTTGAATGAAAGCTTCTGCGACCTGTTTGTAATCGACACCCCACTCGTTGGCGCGGTTCAGGATTTTATCGTCGATGTCCGTGAAGTTCTGCACCATGATCACACGATAGCCTCTGTATTCGAAGTATCTTCTGAGAGCATCGAAAATGATCATTGGTCTCGCGTTTCCAACGTGTATGAGTCCGTACACCGTGGGACCGCAGACGTACATCCTCACGATCCCCGGTTCGATCGGTTCAAACTTCTCAAGTTGCCCTGTGAGTGTGTTTCTGAGAAACATCATTCTACCCCCAGTGCCCTCTTGATTCTTTTTGCCGTCTCTACCGGTCCAAGTATCACCACGATGTCCACCAACTCGGGTCCTTCATTTTTTCCAGTCAAGGCTTTCCTCAGTGCCATGTAGAAATCTTTGGCGTTCAACTTGGATTGCTTGACCACCTCACGGAACACGTTCACCAGCCGTTCCTTGGAAGGTTCACTTTCCTTCTCCAACCTGTCCGCACATTCGAGCAATCCCCTGCGGATCTGTTCATCGACTTCGACGGATACATCGGGTCTGACGAAGAAGAAATCTGCAAGATCTATGAATTCTTCGAGCGTATGCATCCTATCGCGCACTGAGAGGAACACGCTTTCAAGCCAATCTCTGTCTCTGTAGGTCCATTTCTTTACCTCTATGTAAGGGATCAAGAGTTCCACGACCCTCTGAACTGCAGATTTTCTTATGTAATGCCCGTTCATCCATTTCAACTTGCCAGGATCGAATATAGCTGGGTTCTTACTGACACGGTCTATGGAGAACTTCTCGATCATTTCTTCCATGGACATGATCTCCTGAGCGTCGGGAGGAGACCATCCGAGCAACGCGAGGTAGTTCACCACGGCCTCGGGGAGATACCCCCTCGCGCGGAACTCTTCAACCGAAGTGGCACCATGTCGCTTGCTCAACTTCTTACCGTCCGGACCCAAGATCATCGACACGTGGCCGATCTGGGGTGGTTCGACGCCGAAAGCCTCGTAGAGGGCGAGTTGCTTGACTGTGTTCGGAAGGTGATCGTCTCCCCTTATCACGTGGGTGATCCTCATGAGCATGTCGTCGACCACGCAGGCGAAGTTGTACGTTGGCATGCCGTTGCTTCTGAGCAGTGCAAAGTCTCCAACGGATCCTTCGTTGAACACAACTTGTCCCTTTATGAGATCGTTGTGAACGATCGTTTTTCTGGGCATCGAAAAGTAGATGGCTGGTTGCAGGCCTTTTTCTTCGTATTCCCTGATCCTATCTTTCGTTGCGAATCGATCGAACATCTCTCTTGTGTAGTGTGGCGGCAAATTTTTGCTCAAAAGTTCCTCTCTCAATCCTTCTATTTCTTCGGGGTACGCATAGACTCTGTAAGCTTTATCGCGACTGACGAGCCTTTCGGCATATTCCTTGTAGATCTGCAACCTTTCACTCTGTCTGTAGGGCCCATAGGCTCCTCCGACGTCTGGCCCCTCGTCCCAATTGATACCGAGCCATCTGAGAGAATCCATCAAGTTCTTTTCGAAGATGCGTTCCGAGCGGGCGATGTCGGTGTCTTCTATTCTGAGCACGAAAACCCCTTTGAACCTTCTGGCAAAAAGATAGTTGAACAGGGCAGTTCTTGCGCCTCCGACGTGTAAAAATCCCGTTGGGCTGGGTGCGAACCTGACTCTCACCATCACTGTATGCCTCCTATTTCTCCACAGTTTTCTTCACGAAATACCAAAGATACAGATCGAACTTTCCCACTGGCTCTCCGAAGTGATCGGCCTCTCGTTTTAACAACTCCTCAAGCGCCAAATATCTCTGCTTTGTGAGTGTCTTTGGCAGCGAATCGATCAAACCATATCGGACCATCAATGATAACACGTGCCTGTCGAGTATCGCGAGCTCTTCAACACCCAAGTTTCTCAGAAAGTGACTGGCCTCTTTGTAGCCGATTCCAAGAACGTTTTTCACCAACCATTCGCGAGCTTGAAAAGCCGGTAAAGAGAGTAAAGATCTGAGACGACCCAAAACCCACCTGTTTCTCACGATGTAGGATGCCCTGGCCTTTGGATAGCGATGGTGCAGTTGCGTCAGAATTTGAGTTAAACTCTCTTCATCCATGTTGGCGAAACCTTCAGTGCCTATCAATCGTTGTGCTTCGATACCTCCTCGGGCGCTCCAGTTTGCGGTGAGTATACAGAAACATAGCTCACTGTAGAGTTGTTCTTCTGTACCGTTTCTTCCAAGATCTTTGAACTGTTCGAATCTTTCCTCTACCAAAGG
>CAYXCE010000001.1:7606-21807 GCA_964463395.1 uncultured Pseudothermotoga sp. | reverse complement strand
CACTTGAAGAGGTGGTGTGGTTATGACAAAAGCATCCTTGCAGATCTTGACAACAAACTCAACCTCGAATCGCACTTCCCAATGCAGGAAAGAGAACAGTTTTTAAAGAGTTTGGAGACCTTCATCAGGGAAAAGTTGATGGAACTGACCAAAAATCCCATCATCACCAATCTCGCTCTGAACCTCGTAAACCAACTCGGTTGGAAAGAATGGTTCTATGACCCTATCAATTCGGCACACAATTTTCTCGAAAGTTTGCCTTACGAGGTCAGACAAGTTTTCTACAGCGATAGTGAATTGACCCGGGTGATCAACGGTTATGCGACGATGAAATTCGTCTTCGCCATTTTTTTGTTTCTAACGTTGTACCTTTGGCTGAGGACTTTCGAGGACGAACTGTCTGCATATTTTGGCCTTTTCTGCTTCGCAGTGTTTCTGATCTTCTCCTATGCAGATTTCACTCAGCAAGAGTTCATCATCTCAATTTTCTTGTTCGCTTTTTCACTCTGGTTGATACGTGGAAACAAGGCGTGGTGGAGTATCTTTCTAACGATCGTTGCACTGTGCTTCGTCAGAACAGATCATGCGTTCTTCGTTGCCTTGATCTACGGGTTGGCAAGGTTCGAAAAGAGATTCTCCAGTTTGGTGAAGATATTAGTTTCCTTCGTTCCTTCGATTCTGATGACTTATCTTTGGAGTAAGGTCATTTTCCCGAACAGTAGATATTACACAGCTCTGTTCAGGATCGACAATTTTACAGATCCTTGGGCTTTAGTTTATCCGGCGATCTTTTCGATCTTGGTTTTAGTTTTCATCAAAAACATCAAATCAGATGAATTTTTCCGTAAAACTTGGTCTTGGTTGATACCTTTCTTGTTGCTGAATATCACTGTCGGAGTCTTCAGAGAAGTTCGGTTGTTACTTCCTGCCCTTGTCTATCTACTTCCCATCTTCTTGCAGGGTGTGAGATCGTTGTATAATACGACTGAAAAGTGAATAGGGGCGTCGGAGGGTACCGAGGAGGTTCAAAAGGGAAGCCGGTGAAAATCCGGCGCGGGGACGCCACCGTAACCGGGGACGAAACCCACACGAGCCACTGGCGAAGGCTGGGAAGGCGTGGGGAGTAGGACGATCCGGAAGCCGGGAGACCTGCCCTTCGATGAGAGCACCACTCTCTCCGGAACCGAGAGGGTGGTGAAAAATTTTGCCGAGGAGGTGTCCGTTGTGAGGAGATCTTTGGTGTTTCTTCTTGTCTTGCTCGCGGTTCTGATCCTGGCATACCCGATAACCATCGTTGACGATGCCGGACGATTGGTTACGATCTCAAAGTTGCCAGATAGGATCGTCTGTGCCGCACCATCCACTACGAAGTTCCTTCAGTATTTAGGCCTCGAGAACAAAATAGTTGGAGTCACAAACTGGGACGAATTCAATGCAGAGAGAATTGGAGATCTATTTCCGTTGAACCTCGAGAAAATCATCAGCCTCAACCCCGATCTCGTTCTGATCTTCGGAGGCTTTCAGCTCCCGGAGATCGCGAAGCTCGAAGAACACAAACTGACTACGGTCGTTTTGAACGCCAACACGATTCAGCAGATCTTGAACGATTTGATCTTGGTGGGAACCATCATGAATGTCCCAGAAAGGGCAAGAAAATTTGCTAAAGAACTTGAAGAGTATTACCTGAAAATTGCTAAGGAAGCTTACAACATACCACTCGATAAAAGAGTCAAAGTGCTGTGCATGCTCGATGTTCCCGGTCCAGACGTGAGGGAAATCTGGACTTGTGGACAGGGTTCTTATCTCAACGAACTCATCACGCTCGCCGGTGGCGCAAACGTGGCAGCAATGTTCACAGGTCCAAACGGATTTTTGCCGTTGTCGATGGAATACATCGTTTCGCAAGATCCAGACGTGATAGTGGTGACCCATTACGTCCCTGGCACGGAAGAACAAGTGAAGGGGAAGATCTTGAATCATCCGGCTTTGAAATCTGTGAAGGCTGTGAAAAACAAACGCATTTACGTGTATGATGGTTACATATTGACCCTTCCCGTGCCTCAAGTGATAGAGTTTGTTGGAAAGTTCTACAAAGACTTCTACGGTGATGGGAAATGAAGCTTTTCATCTGGCTTGCTTCAGCCATCCTTTTCGTATCGATCGTACTTCTGTGTCTTTCAGTTGGTTCCGTTAGAATAGAGTTTTTCGACATCGTTTCGTCACTCTTCGATCCAAACTCTCGATATAGACCCATCATTTGGAATTTGAGATTGCCTCGAGTACTGATGGCTCTCGTGGCTGGAGCGAGCCTGGCGAGTGTTGGGGCAGCATTTCAAGGATTGTTGCGCAATCCTTTAGTTGATCCTTACCTCCTCGGTGTTTCCTCCGGCGCCTCCTTTGGCGCTGTTCTGTCCATATACCTCGCCACAATGAGTAATTTTCAATTCCTGTACAGATTACCTGTGCTGAGTTTTGCATTCGCCATGCTGGCGTCACTCATAGCTATATTGCTCGCCAGGAGAAACGGTGTGATACCCATCGTGGAATTGGTGCTGAGCGGTGTCATGGTGAGTGTATTGTTCAGTTCGGCGATGATCACACTCCTCATGTTGTTCAAAAGGAACATAACTCACGCTTATATCTGGCTCTTTGGGAGTTTGTCAGGTGTGGGATGGAAAGATTTGGCCAGCCCAGCCATCAGCTTTGCGATCTTTCTCTTCGCAACGCTCGGTTTATCACAACAGTTGAACGCCATGGCGATAGGTGAAATCGAAGCGAGGATAAGTGGCGTGAACACCGAGCTGGTCAAGATCATCGTCTATGTTCTCGGCAGTTTTGCGGCTGCTTCTGTCGTGTCAAACACAGGTGTCATAGGTTTCGTTGGTTTGATCACGCCACACATGGCACGCAGGATCTTTGGGAGCGATCATAAAACTTTGCTCGTTTCGAGCGCCATCATTGGCTCGATTTTTCTGTGCGTGTGTGATACGATTGCAAGAACGATCGTGAGTCCCACCGAAATGCCCATAGGGGTGATCACAGCTTTCGTAGGTGTACCTGTGATGTTGGTGTTGCTCAGGAAAGGTGGAAAAAATGGTTGAAATATCCTTGAATAAAGTCGATTTTGGCTATACAGGTCAGTTGGTTCTCAAGTCCATAGATCTCTGTGTCAAAAGGGGAGAATTCGTGTCACTCATAGGTCCAAACGGTTCTGGAAAAACGACCCTTTTGAGGCTCGTCGCGGGATTGTTGAAACCAATCTCTGGTACTGTGACCGTGGCCGGCGTCGATCCATCGCGAGTAAGTCGAAAGAAAATCGCGAAGATCATCGGATTCGTCACAGAAGACCTGAATCCAGTTTACCCATTCCTCGTCAGTCAGATCGTGCTCACCGGTAGAATTCCCTACAAGGGAGGTTTTTTTTCCTCGTGGGATGAATCTGATTTACAGAACGTTAGGGAGGCTCTTCGGAAAGTAGACGCACTACAGTACCTGAACAGGAGTTTCAACAGTTTGAGCGCGGGTGAGAAAAGACGGGTCTCTATCGCTCGGATTTTAGCGCAGGATACACCCATACTTCTTTTCGACGAACCTACAGCGCACCTGGATCCCGGACACGCTGTGGAAGTCATCGAGATCTTGAAACGTTTGCATAAAGAAGGAAGAACCATCCTTGCTGCGTTCCACGAGATAAACTTTGCTGCGAGGATTTCAGACAGACTCGTAGTGATGAAGGAAGGAAGAGTAGTGATCGATGGTAGGCCAGAAGAAGTTCTCACAGAGAAACTCTTGGAACAAGTTTACAACACTCGCTTTAGGTTGATACCAGATCCTGAGACGGGGTTACCATATGTCGTCTACTGAATCGCTCCCCATCACGTTTCTTTGGAACTTCAGTGCTTCTTCAAGCTCAGCTCGATTTACGAATTTCAGCTTTATGAGAACTTTTCCGAGTGACAGGTGTTCTGTCAAATTTTTTTGAATTTTCAAAGCATGATCGAGTTCTTTTTTCGTTATGAAACCCAACTCGATCAGGATCTCTCCCAACTTCATTGGTGGTTGAATCCTCAGTAACTTACCCCCACACTTTTCACATCTTGGAGATCGCTTCAACGAAACATTGGAATAGCTGATATTCCCACAATCAATGCATTTGAATTTGTAAACCACGGCGTTTACCTCGCTCTCACAGGTGTAGCATAAGAAGAGCGCTTAAAAACAGCTGATTTCGGACTGAAAAACGGTTGAAAATAGGCTGGAAATCTTCAGCGAGCTATTCTCAGGGAGGTTTTCACTTCGAGGGAATGTTGTTCCAAAACTTCCTGAAGCCTTGATCGAATCGATTCTACTGAGTTTCTATCGATATCTTTCACGAAAACGCCAACATTCTCACCGGAAAGGATCTTTATTTCATCTTTACCTCTGACAAGATTCTTGAGCAATGCCATCGTTTCGTCGAGTTGCTTTGTTTTGATGGTGATGACCCAGACAGAACGCTTTTGGTGCGAGACAAGTTCATCGTGGAAGTTTTTCAACTCTTGATTTGGGAGTATACCGAGTTCCTTCTCCATCTTGTTGGAAAAGCATTCGTAAAAGTGCAATGCCTCAGATTCACGGCCGAGTTCAAGTAAGGCTTTCATGTAACTCAGGCAAGCCGTTTCGTTGAAAGGATCCTTACTCAAAAGTTTTCTTGAGAGATCTCGAACTTCTGTTTGCTCACCTTTTTCCTCGTAAAGTTTGATCAATTCGAGCAGATCATCTATGAACAGATCTTTGTAATGTTCCCTCATTTGAGTGATCCAATCTTGATAAACACAGTCTGGCATCATATCATCCGTGTATTCTTGTAAAGCTTCTTTGAGCAGTTCAAACCTTTCTTCATCGTTTTTACAAGCTCTCGCCTTCAAAGTCAGCTTCTCGAACTCTTCAGCGTCGACGGTTACATTTCCATCTTTATCGAAACAGTAAGTTCCGTCTTGAAAGCTCAACATATCTTTTTTGAGAAAACGTCTGATCGAGCACACAGCCGTTTGCAAACTCCCTCGTGCGTACTGCTCCTCTACGCCAGGCCAGAAGATTTCACACAGAAGTTCTGCAGGGATTCTTCTTCGATGGAACACAACGAAGTAACGCAACAGATCACGCGCCCTTCTCGATCTCAAGAGCCTAAGATCCAAATTTTTTCCATCATCATCTGTGATTTTGAACTGCCCAAGTATGGATATTTGCATTCGGTACCCCCTTGGTTTGTGTTTCCATTATATCACCTTTTTGATCGAACGTTCAGTTATGGTAATATTGAAACGTGCGGAGGATAGAGCGGTGCGAAGAGTGATCGGTCTGGTTGTGGTTATGTCCCTTTTTTTAGCAACATGTTTCGCTTTAGAAATAGAGAGCGCTTTGAAACTGTATCTGAGATTAGTTCAGGAATACGAATCGGGGCCAATTCAGCATCCATTTTTGTTCCAAACGGTTGAGTCGCTTCGACAATTCTCTCTCTATCGTTTTTATAGATTCCTCATCGCCGGCAGTGTGGACAAAAGAGAGGCTACACTGGGTCTCGGATACTATCTAAATTTCATCTATTCATCTTATGAATTCGAGAAAGAAGAGGATCAACTTGCGGCTGCGCTTTTTCTATCGTATCTTTCTAGCAAGCTCACAAGAACGCATCTCACAGCTGATGAAGTGATGAAGAACGGTTCTTTCATAGATTTTTTCACTCGTTACAGAGACGTCGTCACTAGAGAAGCTAGGACCTTTTTCGCTTGGGTCATTTCTTATCAACTCGGTCTCACCGATGAAAAACCCCCAATCGATGCGCAACAAAAATTTCAGTTGGAAATATCCGACTACACCTTCAGTCCACCAGCAGATCTGAGACACCTTCACGACTTGACATTGTTCTATTCAGATCCTGCCATTCAAGAAGTTCTGTCTCAAGCTGTGGAAAGAGCCTTTGAAAATGTGAAGAAAGATCCCGCGAGGGCCTCGGCTCACGTAAACAGAGAAGCTGCCTTCGTTGCAAGAGACATAGTCAAACCTGTCACAAATTTGCAGTCGAAAGTTGCTCAGATGGTTCAAAATTTAACCCCAGTTCGCAGAAGTTACTGGTGGATGAGGTTCATTCTGTATGGAGTAGTCCTGCTCTTGGCATTCAAATCACCTAAGATTCGCATCGTCGTGTTGAATTGTGTGTTCGCATTCGAAGCGATCTATTTATTCTTTTTCTTTGATCCCACTTCAAAATATGAGTCGTTGGTTTATGGACTTGTGTTGGTTTTAGGTTTTGCTTTCTCGATTCTTAAGTTGTTGAGAAAATCTCCGCGTTCGGTTTGGCTCGAGGTTGTATCCGCCACCGTGATAATTTTTTCAGCCTTCTTGCCACTCGTGTACAATTGCACAGAACTGACCATGAGCGAGCATGAGCGGTTCTTGGAATCGAAATACTATGATTTACTCAAGCGAGAGCTCTATCTGGACGAGTTGTCCAAATTGTCCTTCTACGTGAGAAGGTTATCTTCGAATATGTACACCAGCTCGGAGGGTACAAAGGCGATTTTGAATGATTTGGTTGAAGTGCTGTCTAATTTGCGAACGCAAGGTATCATAACCGAAGTGGTTATCTCACGAAACTATGGCGTCTTCTTCGAAGATCGCTCCAACTTCTTCAGTTACACCGGTTCAAAAGCAAGGAATGAGGCGTTCCAGTCCCTTTCCAACGGTTTGAGATTTTACCTTTTGGACGAGCAATCGAGAACAAGGGCATTTGAAAGGGATCTCAGGGCGCTGTTGAGATACAGTAAAAGATTGGTGAATTATGCGGCTTTCAAATTGAGAGAAGAGTTCAGAAGTCATTTGGATGATCTCTTCAGTGTGAAATATCCTATACTCTCCGATTTACAACCTGTGTTCGCAGCTCAAGTTTTCAAAGGTTCACAAGAGGTGAAGGCCCCGCATGTTTCTGCGTTGCGAAGCAAATATTCGCTTTCGATCTTACTGATTTCCATACTCGTATTTTTGACAAGCTTCTTCCTGGGACTTAAAATATCAATCGGGCCATCTATTGTGCTCTTAGTTGCGTCAATCGTTGGGTGGTTGAACAGTCGTGATTTGATTTTGATCGTCGAGCAAACTGCACCTGTGTTGGAGTTCCGAACGAGTTCATTCATCAACCCACTGGTCTTTTTAACGGGTATCTTCATCGCTGCGATCAATTTCTTCAAACTCTTCAGAAGGGGGGAGTTGCGGTGAAAAAGCTAGTGGCACTGTTTTTGGTTGTTGTGCTCTCAGTTTTCGCACTGGCGTTCAAAGTCATCATGGTCACAGACGTTGGAGGTCTCGGAGACAAATCTTTCAACGATGGAACGTGGGAAGGCATCGTGAAAGCTGCCAAAGAGATCGGCGCTGAGTACAAAGTCATCCAGTCATACGAGCAAGCTGATTACATCCCTAACCTCACCCGGGCGGCACAAGAAGCCGATGTGGTCTTCGCAGTTGGATTCATGATGACCGACGCATTGTTCAAGGTTGCCAAGCAGTTCCCCAACGTGTACTTCGTTGGCATCGACATTGTGCCACCGGAAGGTCAGAGTCTACCCAACGTGCTGTGCTACATATTCAAAGAAGAACACGCGGGCTTTTACGCTGGCTACATTGCGGCAGCCATGACGACCACGAGTAAAATAGGCTTCGTCGGAGGTATTCCGATCCCACCAGTTGAAAGGTTCCGCTACGGTTACGAGGCCGGTGCGAAGATCTACTCCACACTGCATAAGAAAAGGGTTGAAATCCTGAGAGGTTACACCAACGATTTTGAAGATCCGAAGAAAGGTAAAGATCTCACCATGGCGCAGTACGCACAGGGAGCGGACATAGTCTTTTTGGCTGCCGGAGCTTGTGGCAACGGTGGGATAGAAGCCGCCAGGGAGAAAATGGTGGCACTCGTGGGTTCAGACAAGTTGGTCGATATCATCGACTACGTCACGAAGAACAACAAAGGTTTCTTCGCGATAGGCGTTGACGTGGATCAAGATTACATGGCTCCTGGAGTTGTGCTGTGCAGTGCTATGAAAGGTATATCGATGGCCGGTTACTACGGTGTCAAGAGTGCATGGGAGGGAACTTTCGAAGGTGGTTTGAAAGTTCTCGGCGTGAAGGAAGAAGGAGCCGGTGTCAGTCCAATGAAATACACCAAAGGTATGATTCCGAACAGGGTCATAGCTGAGTTAGAATATCTGACTAAACTCATAAAGGATGGCAAGCTCGTCATACCTGACACAGAAGATGCACTGAAAGCTTTCCAAGTTCCTTCGATAAGTTTCCCATTTTAAAAGCTAGGGGGCGCAGAGCGCCCCCTTATGAAGAGAGGTCTTCAACGTGGAAAAAGCGGTCGAAATGATTCAGATCGTGAAGAAGTTTCCCCAAGTGGTGGCGAACGATCACGTTGATTTGACCGTAATCAAAGGTGAGATACACGCCATAGTGGGTGAAAACGGTGCAGGAAAGACCACACTGATGAACCAACTCTACGGTCTTTTGAAGCCTGATGCTGGCGAGATACGTATATTCGGTAAGAAAGTGGATTTCAAGGGGCCTCGCGATGCCATTGCAGCGGGCATTGGCATGGTACATCAACATTTCATGCTTGTCAGCAACCTAACAGTCGCTGAGAACGTCGTTCTTGGTTCAGAAACGGGTATTGGTCCTCTGTTCGACCTGAAATCTGCCAGAAAGAAAGTGAAGGAACTTTCTGAAAGGTATGGGCTCTACGTCGATCCCAATGCGAAGATAGAAGACCTTCCCGTGGGAATGCAACAGAGGGTCGAGATACTCAAGGTGCTTTACAGAGGCGCAGAGATACTCATTTTGGATGAGCCAACTGCGGTACTCACACCGCAAGAAACGGAAGAATTGTTTGAAACGATGTTCAAGTTGAGGAGAAGCGGGAAAACGATCATATTCATTTCACATAAACTGAACGAGGTCATGCGCGTGAGCGACCGGATAACGGTCATGCGCCAAAGAAAAGTCACGGGCGTGCTGAACAAGGATCAAACCAACCCCCGAGAGATTGCTCGTCTCATGGTGGGTAGAGATGTCGTCTTCACCGTGGAAAAAACACCGGCTAAACCCGGTGATGTAGTTCTGAAAGTTGAGAACCTACACGTGAAGGATTACAGAAATTTAGAAGCGGTGAAGGGTGTGTCTTTTGAAGTTAGGTCTGGTGAGATATACGCCATTGCAGGTGTTGCTGGTAATGGTCAGACAGAGCTGGTTGAAGCACTGACGGGGCTGAGAAAACCAATCTCTGGAAGGATACTCTTTCTCGGCAGAGATGTCACGCACTTCAGCCCACGGGAGCTCAGAGAAATGGGCTTGGGTCACATCCCTGAGGATAGACACAAGTACGGTTTAATACTCCAGTTCCCTGCCTATTACAACATTATTTTGGGAAGACATTACAGATCTCCCTTTGTCAATGGCGAATTTTTAAACCATAGTTTGATAAACAGCTTTGCTGAGGAACTTTTCAGAAGGTTCGATGTACGTCCCAACAATGTGAAGATGCTCGGAGTGAACTTTTCTGGGGGTAATCAACAGAAGATAGTCATTGCGCGAGAAATAGGTTTGCAACCCAAGATGATGATAGTTTCTCAACCAACCAGAGGGTTGGATGTCGGGGCGACCGAGTTCGTCCACAGAACGTTGGTTGAGCTGCGCGACTCTGGAGTCGCTATACTGCTTGTCTCGATGGAGCTCGATGAAGTCTTGTCCCTAGCTGATCGCATCGCAGTCATGTACAACGGTCAGATCATGGGTGAGGTTCTGCCAGATTCAGTGACCATCGAGGAGATAGGACTCATGATGGCTGGGCACAGACTGGAAGAGATCAGGGGGCGTGTGGCTTGAATCAACGACTTTGGTCTTTCCTCGTCCCAGTTCTGTCCGTGGTGTTGGCTTTGCTCATCGCTTCGGTGGTGATAGCGCTCATAGGTAAGAATCCTGTAGAAGCGTATATAGCTCTATTGAAAGGAGCTCTCGGCTCCAGGTTGGCTATCGCTTCAACGATAGTTAAAACGACGCCTCTGATACTCACAGGTCTCGCAGTTGGCTTTGGTTTCAGAGCGGGTCTCTTCAATATAGGTGCAGAGGGACAGATGATCGTTGGTGCTATGGCTGCAACGGCTTTCGCGATCAATGTGGCGTGGGTACCTGCCGTTTTTGCCATTCCACTCACGATACTCGTTGGCATGCTCGCAGGTGCTGGGTACGCATCCATAGCAGGTGTTTTGAAAGCTAAAACGGGTGCGCACGAAGTTGTCACAACTATCATGTTGAACTGGATCGCCGATTATCTCTCTAGTTACGTGGTGACAGTGCCCATGGGGGTTGGATTTGGCACGCCCAAAAGTCCTGAGATAGCCTCGAGCGCGAAATTACCGCCTTTGATGGTGGTCCAAGCCACCGAATTGACGAGCGGTATCATCGTTGCAGTGATCGCTGCCATTTTGATCAAAATCTTGCTCGATAAAACGAGTAAGGGGTATGAGTTGAAGGCGGCGGGCTTCAATCCTTACGCGGCTGAATATGGTGGCATAAAATTGGCTCAGAATGTGGTACTCGCCATGGCGATCAGTGGCGCTCTGGCGGGACTCGCTGGGACCCTCGAAGTGATGGGGGTTCATCACAGGTTCTTAGGGACGCTTTCTGGGGGTAAGGGTTTCGACGGTATTTCTATCGCACTGATCGGTCAGAACAATCCGATAGGAATCATATTCGCTGCGTTCCTGATGGGTGCTCTGCGCAATGGTTCGAACGAGATGCAGTTCGTGGGTGTTCCAAAACACATCATAATGATCGTTCAGGCGATAATCATATTCCTCGTTGCAGCTGACCGGATCGTCAGAACCATCTTCCTACGGAAGAAGGTGCAAAAAGCATGAGGCTGTTATTAGCATTGCTGGACATCTTCACCAACCCTTCGTTCTACAAACTCACTCTGACAGCGGCCACACCCTTCATCTTTGCTTCGATTGGTGGTGTGTTCAGTGAGATAACCGGCGTAGTTAACATAGCTCTGGAAGGCATCATGCTGATGGGTGCTTTCGTATCTGTGGTGTTCACTTGGTTGACCGGTAATGCGTGGATAGGCGTTCTTTTCGCTGTTCTCGTGGGTCTCGGTATGGCTTGGTTGCACGCGTGGGCCAGTATAACGTGGCGAGGCAACCAAATTGTTTCCGGCACAGCTTTGATACTCCTTGCTCAAGGTGTAACGGGATTCCTCATGGAACCCATATTTGGTAGGCCAGGCCAAACCGACATCGTTGGCAGGATACCTGAAATGCGTATACCCTTTTTGATGAAAAACAGGTTCCTCGCCCAGTCTATAGGTGAATTGAGCCCAATGATATACATGGCTTTCGCTTCCGTTTTCGTTGCATGGTTCATCATATACAAGACCAAACTCGGCTTAAGGATGAGATCTGTTGGAGAGAATCCGAAGGCTGCGGACACGCTTGGGATCAACGTGTACGCAGTTAGATACTTTGGAGTGCTCATGAGTGGAATCATGGCTTCCTTGGGTGGAGCGTTCCTCAGTGTGGGAGAGGTGGGAAACTTCAGAGAGTTGATGACCGGTGGACGTGGTTTCATCGCACTCGCTGCTATGATACTCGGTAACTGGAACCCTATCGGGGCCATGTGGGCAAGCTTGCTCTTTGGTTTTTCTGAAGCCTTTGCGAATCAGTTGCAGAGTAGTCCCTTGTTGAAAGTTGCCTCGACGACGAAACCTCTCTTCAACATGTTTCCGTTCATCGTGACCTTGATCGTCATTGCAGGTTTCATCGGTAAAACGCGTCCCCCTGCAGCTGATGGTGTACCTTACGAAAAGTGAGGTGCGTCGAATGAAAAAGATCTTGCTAATCGTTCTTCTACTTTCGGGCTTGACAAACGTTTTTTCATCGGATTTCCTGTTCTCTGGGGGCCTATCGGTCGGCAGGATTCAGGGATGGAATCTGTCGATGGGTGTACTCGACGAAAGGTTTTCAATCGAGGCTGGTCTGAGTTTCGATGTTGGAGGTATATTCAGTGCATCACAGTTTGATCTCTACAATTTGGAATTTTTGGCGAAGTTCGGCCTCTATAACTCGGATGATTTGAGTTTAGGACCCATGTTGGGCGTCATGTTTGGTAATTTCGATACTAGTGATGCCACCCCGACCTGGCATTCAAAAATCTTTGTTGGTATCTATACGGGATACGTTCTGAACAATCTCGAATTCTCCGCTGGTTTAGTGTATCCAGTGTCGAAACAGTTCGACTTCACTGAGATGGTTCACATGGCGGTAAAGTACTTCCCTGAACCACCCAAAGGAAAGATCTTCTCAGATAGGATCTTCTTCGGTGTGGATCTAACCGGAGGAAGGTTGAAATGTATCTTCGGATTCATCGAGAGCTTTTGAATCAGAAATGAACCTCACTTCGTCGCCTTCTCTGATTGGGTCGATGAAGCTTGCGGGTTTTCCATTCAGCAATATCGTGTAATCTTTCAGATTCTTTGTGTCCATCTCCACGCTCGCTAAAACGTCGGCCACGATGGGTTCGAATTTAGATAAAAAGATCTTCATACCGTCTTGGAGTGATCTGTCCGAGCTGACGTATTCACCATCTACGAGCACAGTGTGGTTCTTCTGAGAAACTCTGAGCTCTTTCCCGTTGAATTTCACGTTCACGCACGGCGGTTCAGGAAGAACATCTCTTATTTTCGGTTCGATTCCATCGAAGTAATAGCGCAGTTCATGTTCATCTTCTTCAAAATTATTGAGACTCAGCTTGAATCTGACAACTTTTAAAGTCTCTCCATTCACGAAGCACGTGATGAAGCCCAGTCTGTCTTGCAAGATCCGTTGTACATCTTCCTTTGTAGGCCAGTGAATAACGATTTCATCACCATCGCTGATAGGTTCATCCAATTCTTGAGTTTTTTCACCGTTGAGTATCACGGTGGGAAACAAACTGAGAATCTCTGAACCGTTCAGAAACACTCGGATCGGTTTGACAAGATCCTTCAATCTCAAGATTGAGATATCACTATTCTCCAGAGGTTCTACTTCAACTTCATCTCCAGTTTTCAGTGATTGATGGAGTGTACACTCGTTACCGTTCAATCTGATCCGATATCTTTTCGTAACGAAACCTGGAACAGTTCGCAGTTCACCGTTGAGTTTGTAACTGATCGAAGGTTGTATCTCCCCTATCAGGTCTTTAACACTGTAACCGCACTGGGTGAGCAGCTGAAATACTGTCGGAGATCGATCGAGCCTGAGCAAGCGTATTTCTTCGCCATTCAATCTAACCACGTCATAGATCGATCCAACTTCCTTAGCCTTCATGTATGCGATACCAGCCAACGTAACGTATTCACTCCCGACAAACCCACTCTTGATAGATTTGATTTTGTCACATTCTTCAACCGATTTGAGTGCGACACGATCTTTTGGCAGTTGCATAGCTTGGGCTATTTTGTCTCTCAAAAGAGAAAATTTGGCACCACCACCCACCAGCAACACTGCACTCGGCTTACCCAAATTCAGAGACTCTATACGCTGAGCTATGTTCTCTGCGATCTGAGTGACTATCGATTCTACCACCCTTTCAAGGTGGGATCGTTCCACAACAATCGTTTCTCCCGTGAGGCTTTTCACTTCCAATCTTTCTCTCGTTTCTATGGATCTTTTCACCATTTCGGCCGTCTTGAAATCGAGCAGATAGTACTGAGCTATGGCTTCCGTTATCTCGTCACCAGCCGTTGCCACCATGTCATAACCGATGACGGTTCCTGCTTTAGCAATAGCGATGTCGCTGGTACCCGCACCGATGTCCACTAAAGCTAAGTTCAAGAACCTCAATTCGTCTGGTACCGCAATCTCCAGCGCAGCCATAGGCTCAAGCGTCAGAAAAGAACATCTCAAACCGGCCAAATGAAGGGTACTCATCATTGCATCTATGACTTGGTTCGGCAGCATGGCCACGATCATTTTCGCATATAGCTCTTCCCCCCTGTGACCGATGGGATTCTTCAACCACAACCCATCCAACTTGTATTCCAAAACGGAGTAACCCGCACAGTACAATCTTGCGCCAGACTCGTCCAGAAAGGAAACCTTGGCCAAAGCTTGTGCCTCGAGTTCCCTGATGGT
>CAYXCE010000001.1:3440-7596 GCA_964463395.1 uncultured Pseudothermotoga sp. | reverse complement strand
CTGATGGTCCTTTCGTTGATTACTTTGTTTGGAACCTTCAAATTGGCTTCAACGATCTGTGTTTTTAGATACCTTCCAGCGACTGCAACGGCTGCATCCTCGAGTGATATATCGTTTCTGCTTTCAAGACTTCTCTTGACCCTTTCCACGATCTTTGCGACACTCTTGATGTCGTGTATCTGGCCGTCCAGCATGCTACGTACAGGATGCTCCATCATCTCAAAATCGATCACCGTGAGATTTTCTTCATCAAAAGTTGCCAGTAAACCAGCCACTTTCCTTGTTCCCACGTCGAGAGCGAAAAGCGCCTTCATACCTCTACCACCGTGACACCAGTTCCACCTTCGTTTGGAGTCCCGAACCTGTATCGTCTCACTCTTGAATCTCTCCTCAGAATCTCCCAGATGCCTACGGCGAGCCTGCCAGTTCCTTTACCGTGGATGATGTAACCCAGTTTGAAATCTGACATGAGTAGATCGTCTATGAACCTTTCGATCAAAGGTTCTGCTTCCTCAACCGTTAAACCTCGCACGTCTATCTCAGGCCTCTCCAAGACGAACTTAGGCGTATGAGTGATTTCTTGCACTTGTTCCTTTGACTGTTCTACCCTCACCAAGTTTTTGGCGCGTGCTTCTAACCTTAAACCGTTGAAATCGACGATGTACTTATCGCCCCTCTTTTCGACCACTCTCCCAACGGCGTCGCCGTTACGCAACCTCACAGTGTCGCCTACTGCCACCTCTGATTCCCCGTTGTTTGACTCTTGACCCAATTGAATTTGTTTGACTCTAACCGCATGGTTTTCGAAATGTTTGGATGCATCTTTCAAACTCGCCAGATCCTGTTTGAACTTGATTGATTTTATAGTTTCGTCCACCTCTCTCTTTGCTTGCTTTATGTAATCATAAAGCTGTTTCAGTTCTTTATCGATATCCTCTATTTTTCTCTGTTTCAACTCTTGGTACTTTTTCTCGTACTCAAGCTTTGCTCTTTCGAGCAAGGATCTTTCATTTTCGAGTTCTTCAATTCTCTTTTTCATGAGTACCAGTTGCTTTTGATATTCTTCGATGATTTTCTGTATCTCTGTGTAATCTTTTCCGAGGTAATTCCTAGCCATCTGCAGAATGGATTCATCGAGACCTAGTTTCTGGGCTATCTCGAGTGCGTGTGAACCTCCTGGAACGTTCATCAATATACGATAAGTTGGTTTGAGTGTTTCGGGATCGAATTCCACTGATGCACTGACGAGTTTTTCATCGTTCACTGCGTAAAGTTTTATGGGAGTGAGATGCGTGGTGATCATGAATTTACATCCGATCTGTTTCAATCGTTCTATAATAGCGAGCCCGAGTGCGGCACCCTCAACCGGATCTGTTCCGGCCCCCAATTCGTCGAGCAGAACGAGACTATTATCATTCGCGGAATTGATCGCTTGAACTATGTTCCTCAAATGTGATGAGAACGTGCTGAGATTTTGTTCTATGCTTTGCTCATCTCCAACGTCGACGAATATGTTGTTGAAACCGAACAGTTCCGTACCTAGGGCACACGGCAAAGGTATGGCCGCCATCATCATACAGCAAAAAAGGCCAACAGTTTTCAGCGAGACGGTCTTGCCTCCAGTGTTTGGTCCCGTCATGATCAATCCGCACTTGTTCTCAGGCAGGACCAAATCGATAGGTACAACCTTGGATTGATCGAGTAAAGGATGTCTCGCTTGAACAATTTTCACGACCTTCTTGGAGGATGGATAAACCACAACAGCTTTGTATTCTATTGCGAATGAGGCTCTCGCTTGTAGCGCATCGATTGTGGAAACGAAATTCAAACCATCCTCAATGCGTTTCAAATTTTGTCTGACGAGCGCTGTCAAATTCCTCAAGATCCTGTTGATTTCCTTTTCCTCTTCCTCCTTGAGTTCGTAGAGTTTGTTGTTCAAAGGCACAAGTTCATCTGGTTCGACGAAACACGTTGCTGAGGAAGACGAGATCGAGTGCACTATACCTCGCACTTGACTTCTGTGGCTAGCTTTGATGGGAAACACATGTCTTCCATCTCTGAGAACACATATGGGTTCTTGAAGGAACGTCCTGTTCGACTTTATGAACGAATCACTCTTTTTCTTTATCTCCTCGAGTGTTAACCTCATTTCTCGTCTGATCTCTCTAAGTTTTTCGGACGCCTCGTCTCTCAACCAACCGTTCGAATCGATGCACTTGTGGATCTCTTCTACAAGGTTCAGGGCTGGTTCTACAGGCCTAGCTAGTTCTTTCAAGGTGAAAGAATCTTCGAGCCTTTCAATCCTCTCCTTCGTCGTTTTCGTTACTATGATTGCGTCTGCCACACTCAGAAGTTGAACGGGTTCCAAGATGGAACCAGAGGCGAGTTTTTCCAGTACATCTTCTATGTCTATTCTGCCCGGATTCGCAGGCAACAGTGACTCAGAAGATTTGGCGAGTTCGATGGCTTCTTCGACAAATTTCAGTTCGCGAACCGGATCTTTCTTCGGCCTAAGTGAGCGTATGCGTTTCTTACCACACTGAGTCATCGCGTAGCGTTCGAGCAGAGAGAGAAATCTGTCATAATCGAGTCTTTCAAGAGTGTAAACTTCTATAGAAAAGCACCTCCAATTGAATATTCTACTCGTTCACCTGAAGAGTCGATTCAAAATCGAGCCGATCGTTCTTTGAGACAATTTTCACCAACAGTTTGTAACTACCAGGTTGCGCTATAGCTGATATGCTGTAGGGGTAAAATCTGAATATTTCATATTTGGAGTATGGGTTGATCCACATGCGTACTGGTCCTTTTTTAAAATTCAAAGAAGACGGAATGAGGGATATTGCGATTTCTTCGGCTTCTATGAAAACTTCGTCTTTCGTGTCGTTCAAAACATAGACAGAGAATTGAAGTGGGTTTCGCAGACTGTGCACTTTAGGAGCATCTGTATAAATTTTCACTTTCTTTAAGTTTCTCTCAGCGTTTGTGATGCAGGCAACAGGTATTACCAATGAATTAACTGAACCATTAACCACGCAATCAGCTTGGAGAGTGTAAACACCTTCTCTGTCGAACGGTACTGAGACTTTCTCCACCAAATCGATGAGTTCACCGACTTTAACACTTTGCCAAATCGGTTTGAACTTCGCCTCATTTTGCCAAACGACTCTACCGTTCTGTTTCAGAGAGATAACGAACGAATCCACTCTCAAATCCTGGGTTCGAACAGTTTGATTGACCAAGCTCACCTTCAGCTGGGCTTGTTCACCCACGAAATAGAAATCACTGAGGTTCTCGATTATCAACTGATAGCGTTCCACACTTCTGAACTTCTTTTGCGCCGAGACCTTCTCGCCGTTTATACTCATCTCCACATGTATCGTGTACTCTCCAGATGGGAGTTGCGTTATTTCCTTCTCCCTCTTCAAATCGAAGAGCAAACGGCTGGTGAACGGTTCGAAAATCGTTTTCACGGGCTGAGAGTGTTTGAAACTGTAGAATTGTTGATTATCGTTGTTGAATATCTGGAGGGTGAATTCAGCCACTGTAATTTCACGGCGCTTGTCGGAATTGTTGTACAGTCTGATCTGAACATCGAGTGGGGTACCCGAAGCGTGAACATCCTCACATACAATTAGAAGTTGATTCGTTGGGGATTTTTCGATGGACAGTTGAGCGTAGTAACTTCTTATGCCAAAGAAGAAAAGGAAAAAGACAGCGAGATTCAAAATTAAAAAATAAAACCCACGTCTACGATGCTTCTGGGTTCTCTCCTGTTCTCTTTTGAGGATCTCGCTCTCCTTTTTTCTCCATTCTTCGGGATCTTTGGAGAAATACTTCATACCGAGGTGGTCACCCTGAGCACTTCCTCAAAGGAAGTAATCCCTTTTAGGACTTTTTCGAACCCGTCTATGAACATGGGACGCATGCCTTTACGCAGAGCTAAATCGTATATTTCTCTCTCCCCAGCACCTGTAACGATCAAATCCTTAAGTTCGCGATCGAGCACCAAGACTTCGCCTATAGCGACCCTTCCTTTGTAGCCTATTCCGTTACAATCGACACAACCCGATCCAACTGTGTACTCGATTGGCTCCAGCTCAGGAAAAACTTCCTTCCACATTTGCAAGTACTCCGGTCTCAACTCAGCTTTAAC
>CAYXCE010000001.1:1952-3430 GCA_964463395.1 uncultured Pseudothermotoga sp. | reverse complement strand
TGTCCACACCGAGGTTGACCAACCTATCTACGGCAGCGGCGGCGCTGTTCGTGTGGAGTGTGCTGAGGACCAAATGCCCCGTCAAAGCAGCTTCGACGGCTAGATTTGCGGTTTCTTTGTCCCTCATCTCACCGATCATGATGATATCGGGGTCTTGTCTCAAGAAAGACCTCAAAAATCTTGCGAAGGTCAATCCGATCTCAGGACTCACTTGACACTGCGTGACACCATCTATCGTGTATTCAACTGGATCCTCCGCTGTGACGATATTCACGGTAATGTCCTTGAGCTTGTTTATCATGGCGACCAGAGTTGTCGATTTTCCGCTACCGGTGGGACCCGTCACGAGGATGATACCGTTTGGTCTCTTCAAGAGAGTAGAGATGAGTTTGTAATTGTACTCGCTGAAGCCAAGTTCTTCAAGTTGCTTGTAAGCTGAGGAAACCTTTAGAATCCTCATGACGACCTTTTCACCGTGAACCGAAGGCATCGTTGATACGCGGAAATCGTACTGCTCTCCCTGTATGTTCATGTAGAATTTTCCATCCTGGGGTAGACGTTTTTCAGATATGTCCAGTCCGGACATGATCTTTATCCTCGTCACAACGGCTCCATGTTGAGTCTTAGGATAATCTATTACCCTGCGCAGGAGTCCGTCTATTCTGTAGCGAACTCTCACATAATTTCTGAACGGTTCGATGTGTATGTCGCTCGCTTCCATCTGAACTGCCCTGTGAATGAGAGCGTTCACCATCTTGATTATGGGCGCTTCGGCTTCTTCGACTTCTTCAGTTTCTTCTAACGTCAGGACCTCCGATTCACCTTCTTCTGCGGCCGGGACTTCTTGTGCTAATTCGGCTATGCCTCCCTGAAGGTGCTGTTTGTAGAGTAGGGCGAACAAAGAGGGGGTCACCAGATAGATCGTAGGTTCCTGACCCGTTATGAACCTCACTTCTCCTCTGATTCTGCTGATGTTGTGGATCGTGTCGGTCACCAATATCAACCGACCGTCGCGCTTATCTATCGGAATGATCCTCAGTTCTTCCAACAAAGCTCTCGGCAGACTGTTCAGAACTTCTACCGGTACAACTCTCGGGGGATCCTTGAGTAATGGCATGTTGTACTGTTCCGCCAGCGCTTCTGTCAACTCTTCCCAAGTCACGTAACCCAGTTCTACCAACACTTCACCCAGAGCTTTTTTTGTTAGTCTCTGATGCTCCAAAGCTCTATTGAGTTGATCTTTCGTGATCAAACCTTTTTCTAAAAGGATCTCACCGATCCTCTTGTACTTGGCTCTTTCAGGCATTCGATGTATCCTCCAGTCCCAGCCTGTATATGGCTGGGATATCGCTCTCTGGGAAGAGTATTCGTTCCTCCTGGTCAAAACCTGTGGCTATAACTGTTACTTTCATTTCAGCTTCTTTCAGTACATCGTCGATGATCAAACCGAATTTGACATCCGCATCCTCTCTACAGCT
>CAYXCE010000001.1:0-1942 GCA_964463395.1 uncultured Pseudothermotoga sp. | reverse complement strand
GTTTTCGGTGCTGAAACGTTCAATATGATAGCTTTCGCGTTCTCCACAGGTTGTTCCATCAATTTACTCGTCATTGCTCTCTTTGCAGCCTCAGCTGCTCGATTCGTCCCTTTGCCAATGCCTATGCCAAGCATTGCAACACCTGCATTCCTCATCACCGATTCGACGTCGGCGAAATCGAGGTTGATGTAACCCCTCTTGGTTATGAGCTCTGATATACCCCTCACACCTTGATGTAACGTTTCGTCAGCCATTGCAAAAGCTTCAACTGCTGTCACATCCGCTGGCAGTTCTTCAAGTAGTTTGTTGTTTGACACCTTGATCAGCGTGTCAACGCTCGGCTTGAGTTTCTTCAAGCCTTCCATTGCCGTTTGCCACCGCTCTTTACCTTCGAAATAAAAGGGTGTCGTAACGACCGCAACCGTCAGTACGCCCATTTTCCTCGCAACTTCCGCTATCACCGGTGTGGCACCCGTACCTGTACCACCACCGAAGCCAGCAGTTAAAAAGAGCATGTCTGTGTCTTTCAGAACTTGTTCTATCTTGTCCAAACTCTCGGTCGCGGCTTCTTCACCAACCTTTGGATTACCACCAGCACCCAAGCCACGCGTCCTGCGTTCTCCAATCTGTATCTTCAAATCTGCGTCCGTTTCCTCTAAAACTTGAACGTCTGTGTTCACAGCTATGAGCATGACGTTCTTCAAACCCATCTTCGCCATGCGGTTCACTGCGTTGTTACCGGCTCCCCCGACACCCACAACTTTTATGATTGGTATCCTTTTCCTGGTGGGTTTTTCCGTTTCCTGACTTCTACTCTGTTTGCTCAGCTCGAAGGGCATAAGATCGCCTCCTCAAGTTCACCAAAGACTTTTGAACATCTCAATCAGCTTTTTGAAGAAACTCTGTTTCGAAGAGCTGGGCTTCGTTGAAACCGCGGGTTGAGTAGGCCTGAGAAGCTGGGCCGCACCACCCAATACCGCGCAAAATGCTGGATCTTCAGCGATTTCTTCATCGTTCAGTATGGGTAAATTGGTGATGTTGAAAGTACCAACACGTGCTGGACCTTCAAAAACGTCCAAAGCTAAATCTATGAGCCTTGGAATCTTGGCACCACCACCGACGAACACGATGCCTCCTGGGAGTTTTCCAACCATGTTCACAGGAGTTTGCATCGTGAACTCCCTGACGGTTCTCCTCACCCTCATGAGGATCTCCCTCAAGCGGGCATGTACTATACGCGCAAGTTCCTCCTTGGTCGTTGTTTTCAAAGTTCTACCGTCCAAACCTCTATACTCAACAGCACGTTGAGTGTAAGAAGAGTCACCGTAAACTGCACTTCCTTCTGATCTGAGCAATCTTTCTGCTTCTTCTATGGATGTACCGAGAACTATCGATATGTCTCTCAAAACATGTTTAACGCCGAGTGGGATCACGTGTAATTTTGCTGGGACGGAAGAAAAATATATCACAACGAACGTGTGGCTTTGACCGAGGTCTACAACGCACACACCATTTTCCTTCTCCACATCACTCAATGCACACTCTGATGCGAAGAGAGTCGAATGACCATAAAGGATTGGTTCCGGTATGGTATCGGTTAGAAAATCGAAAACTGAACTGGTGTTCTTTTCCATGACGATAGCGGTTGCCTCGAACCTGACTTTGTTAGCAGTCATGCCAATTGGATTGATCACGAATTTCGTTCCATCAACCAAATATCTCTTCGGATAGAAATGAAGCACTCTATAGCTTGTGGACAATTCTTCCTCAACAGTAGTTCGAAGCGATTCAACGGTTGCTTCATCGACGACTTTTTTCTCATTTTCTGAAATGACCAGCTCGGCTTGATGCTCGACCAGTTGAACGTTACTATGACTACTTGAAACGATAAAATCAGCTCTTCTGACTTTTGATTCTTCTTCCAATTCACTGATCAAAGTCC